>JBFFLO010000072.1:0-9778 GCA_041554895.1 Lutimonas sp.
CTTACTCTCAGTAATGGTCAAATAATAATCACCCGCCTTCGTTTCTCTTACATCAAAAAAATAGGTTCTTCTACCTGCTCTTAATACCTGAGAAAAGATTTCTTCCTGTTCAATAAACCCTTTTTCGTCCATATTAATTTTAAATTTAAATTATTTTTTAACAATAGTTCAGACAAATCTATAAAATTAAATAACGTATGCAACAATTATTTTAGTCCATTTATCAGCAGTAAAATCACTGATTTGTTAACTTTTCTTCAAGTTGTTGATTATAAATATCTTGGTAATAGCCTGCCCTTTCGATCAATTCAGTATGTGTGCCGGCTTCAACGATTTTACCGTCTTCCAGAACTATGATCTGATCCGCATTTTTAACGGATGAGGCTCTATGGCTAATAATGATTGTAGTCTTGCCTTTGGTGGCTTCATTCAGGTTTTGAAGTATAATTTCCTCGGTTTCAGTATCGACTGCAGAAAGGCAATCATCGAATATGAGGATCTCAGGATTTGAAATCAATGCCCTGGCAATAGAGATGCGTTGCTTTTGGCCACCAGAGAGGGTAACCCCTCTTTCTCCTACTAATGTATCAAACTGTTCGTTAAATTCTACGATATTATGATAAATATACGCTGATTTTGCAGCCTGCACAACTTGCTCATCCGTGGCTTCCTGGTTACCTATTTTAATATTGTCTTTGATGGTATCGGAAAACAAAAAAGCATCCTGAGGTACAAATCCAATACTTTCCCTGAGCGAATCAAGGTTAATTTCTTTGATGGGTTTATGATCAATAAAAATGGTGCCACTACTTGCATCGTAGAGCCGGGCAATCAATGCAGCTATAGTTGATTTACCTGATCCTGTTCGCCCAAGAATGGCAAGTGTCTCCCCTTGTTTTATTTTAAAACTGATTCCGTCTAAGGCCGTAATATCTGTATCTTCATAGGTAAAGCAAACATCTTTGAACTCAATATCCCCAATGATGTTGGTTTTAGCCAATTCATAATTTTTGATATCAGGTTTTTCCTCTAAAAATTCATTGATACGTCTTTGTGAAACTTCTGCTTGTTGTACGATAGAAGTAACCCATCCCACAACAGCCACTGGCCAGGTAAGCATGTTCACATAGATGATGAACTCAGCAATGACCCCTATGTTTTCTATTTCACCATCGATGTATTGCATCCCACCTATATAGATGACCAGGATATTGCTGATACCTATTAATAAGAGCATCAAAGGAAAAAACAAAGCCTGGGCTTTATACAATGAAATATTTTTATCCCTGCTGGTATTGGCCAGTTGCTCAAATGAATTTGAGGTAAAACCTTCGATGGTATACGCTTTTACTACATTAATGCCTGAAAAGGTCTCCTGAGCATAGGTGGTTAGTTTTGACAAATACTGCTGGACGATATTACTCCTTTTATTAATGATATGACTTAGCACATAAATAGATACAGAAAGCACCGGTAAAGGCAATAGTGTGTACAAGGTAAGTTTGGTGTCGATGTTCCACATCTTGGTAATCGCAATAATGAACAGTACGAGCATGTTCATGGTGTACATGATGGCAGGGCCAAAATACATCCTGACTTTTCCGACATCCTCGCTGATCCGGTTCATCAGGTCGCCGGTTCGGTTTCGTTTATAAAAATTCAGGGATAATTGCTCATATTGCTGAAAAATCTCGTTTTTCAGGTCATACTCTATCAGCCTTGACATAACGATCAGGGTTTGTCTCATCAGAAAGGTGAAAAAGCCCGAAAGTAAGGCCGCTCCAATAATATAGAAAATATTAATAACGAGTTGAGACTTTACGATTTCCAGATCAGTGATCCGGTTGTTGCTATAATCCTCAACAATATTAAGAGATTCTTTGATCAATTGTGGGATTTCCAAAGCGAAAACCTTGGAAATCACTGTGATCAAAATCCCCAGGATTAATCTCGACCTGTATTTGTAAAAAAATTTATTTAGATACTTTAATGCTTTCATAAACAAACAACGCTATTCGTTGTGGAGGCGAAGATACATAAATATTAGATGTTGTCATTTAAGGTTTGCCCTTGGATTAAATTTTAACCTTTTCTTTACAAATAGAAAATAGGGTTTCAAAAAAAAGTGGTAATTTTGCCAGCAATTAAAATATCAAATAATTATTTGAATTACGATCTTTATTATCATGGTAAATAGAAGACATATTCGTATCAAAGTGATGCAATCCATCTATGCTGTGCTCCAGTCTAAGAGCGATAACTTACCTAAAGAAGAGAAATTCCTTTTATTCAATATTAAAAAAGCAACTGATCTGTACATTCTTCAACTCCTGTTGATGGTTGAGATCAGGAATCTTGCTTTGGAGCATATGGAGATCAAAAAGAAAAAATATCTTGCTACAGATGAGGATAAGAACCCGAATTTGAGGTTTATCAACAATGAGATCATCCAAATGATCGCAGATAGCCCTGAAATAAAGGAATTTAGATCCAAATCAAAGTTGATGGAATGGAAAGATAACCGTGAGTATGTAAGGATACTGCTTGACGAGATGATCGAAAGTGACCTGTACAAAGACTATTTGAATTCAGAAAAAGCAGGCTTTTTTGAGGACCGCAATTTTATTGTAGAGCTATTTAAGAACATTGTTGCGCCTAATGAAAAACTTTTTGATTATTACGAAAGCCTCAATCTAAGTTGGGTCGATGATTACCCTTTGGTAAATACGACCATACTTAAGGTGCTCAAGCAAATGGAAAAGGGTCAACACATGACCTTGAAGCAGTTAGAAGTTAAGCAAGATGATGAGGAGTTTTTAGTGGAACTGTTTAGAAAGGTGATACTTCATCAACAGGAATTTACAAGCGAGATTGACGAAAAGACACCTAATTGGGATACGGAAAGAATCGCTGATATGGATATGATCCTTATTAAAATGGCCCTGACGGAATTTTTATATTTTCCTTCTATACCAACCAAGGTCACCATTAATGAGTATATTGAGATTGCGAAGGATTATTCAACAAGAAAAAGCAGTTATTTCATAAATGGGGTATTGGACAAACTTTTGAAAGATTACAACAAAACCGGGAGATTAAATAAAATAGGAAGGGGATTGTTGTAAAAAATTATATTTTTGCACAAATAAAATTAAATACAAATGAAAAAAGTAATTGCTTTATCAATTTTGAGTTTGAGTTTACTCACAATTTCCTGCAATGAAAATGCAGCAAAAAAGATTAAATCTGAAAACTTGGAACTGGCAAAAGAACGAGACAAAGAGATCAAAGTTGGAGGACCCAAGCTAAAGTTTGATAAAACCGAACATGATTTTGGGGTCATCAATGAAGGAGACATTGTTGAAACGGTCTTTTCCTTTACCAATTCAGGTAAATCAGAATTGATCATTACTTCTGCAAAAGGAAGTTGCGGATGTACTGTTCCTGAATGGCCGAAGGAGCCTATTATGCCTGGTGAGGCAGGGGAGATCAAAGTAAAATTCAATTCTGACAGAAAACCTAATTTACAACAGAAGCAAATCACTTTGGTGACCAATACAGAACAAGGAAAAGAAATTTTAAAGATCAAGGCCCAAGTAACGCCAAAATCAAAAGTAGAACAGTCTAGCTAAACATAACTATGTATCAAACAATATTTTTACAAGCCGGAGGAGGTGGAATAGGTAATTACGTATTAATACCTTTAATGTTTTTAGTACTATACCTGTTTATGATCCGTCCGCAAATGAAAAAACAGAAGAATGAGAAAAAATTCCAGGCTTCTATCAAAAAAGGAGCTAAGGTTGTGACAACAAGTGGGATTCATGGAAAGATCGTCGACTTGATCGATGCTGACAATACTTGTGTAATCGAAACCGGAGCAGGGAAGATCAAATTTGAAAGATCAGCGATCTCTATGGAATTGAGCAAAAAATACGCACCTCAGGAAGTGAAGAAAAAATAATTCTTCAGACCGAAAAGACAGGAGGCTATCTTAACAATATGTTTTTAAGATAGCCTCTTTTTTTATACATTTAGGCTTATTAGAAAATTGGATAACAATGTCTGAAATAAACAGCTCAAAAAATTCAGAAGTCAAGCAAAACCATAAGAAATTAAGGATATTTTTGTTGTTTCTGTTATTGGCTACCTTGTTCTGGTCATTGATAAAACTTTCCAAGGAGTATATAGCCGAGGTAGAATTTGAACTTGCTTATTCTGATATCCCCAATAACAAACTGATTCAGAACGAACCTGTTAAAAAGGTAAAACTCACGTTAAAAACAGTAGGGTTTAAATTGTTGAATTATGAATTCAAAAAAAGGGTATTGGATTATAGTTTGACCGAGATTAACAGAAAGGGGGGCTCATTGTATTACAGTGAAACCCGATCTAACACAAATTATTTACAAGCTCAGCTTTCGGCGGAAACCGTTGTGCTAAATATAGAACCCGATACCTTATTTTTTGACCTGGGGGTGAAACGATCAAAGAAAGTGCCGGTTATTTCCCAGATGGACTTCCAATTTAAAACGGGTTTTAGTTTTGTTGGGGATTTTATACTGAGCCCTTCTGAAATAAAGATCTCGGGGCCCGAAAAAGTCATCGATACGATTGATCAAATTTATACCGCTAAAGATGAATTGAAAGATATATCAGAAACTTTTGAGTATACTGTTTCATTGGTACATCCAAATGACGTGATTGTTTTGTCTGAGGAAACCGTTGTGGTTAAGGGCGAGGTCGATAAAATTACCGATGGTTCCTATAACCTGCCTTTTAAAGTGATCAATTTGCCTAGAGACGTGATCATAAGTACTTACCCTAAAGAAGTGAAGGTAGTTTATCAGGTAGCGCTTAAAGATTACAATAAGATTCCGGAGAACAGTTTTAAGGTAGAATGTGACTATAGGCAAACGGAAGAGAATAACCTGGATTACCTCATCCCAAAATTGGTGGAAAAACCCGAAATTATTACTGACGTTAAGATCATACCTAACAAAATTGAATTTCTGATCAAAAAATAAGTGTTGTATACCTTAAAAAAAACATATTGAAAGTTATTGGTTTGACCGGTGGAATTGGCAGCGGTAAAAGTACTGTGGCCCGAATGTTTGAGTTGTTGAACGTTCCGGTGTATTACGCTGATCAGGAGGCTAAAAGATTGATGGTGAGCTCCAATGACCTGAAATTGGGGATAAGGCAGCTTTTTGGAGAAGGGGCCTACATCAATGATAGGCTCAACAGAGGGTATATCGCTGATATCGTTTTTAGGGACAAAGAGAAGTTAAATGCTTTGAACGCCTTGGTTCATCCTGAGGTAAGAAAGGATTTTTTACATTGGGCGAATACCCAGGATGCACCTTATGTGATCCAAGAGAATCCTTTGATCTTTGAAAAAAACGATCGGGAATCTTTTGATAAAGTCATTGTTGTAACGGCAGACAAAGAGGTGAGGATCCAACGGATCATAGAACGTGACGGACTTAGTAAAGATCAGGTGCTTGATCGTATGACAAATCAATTGGATGATGCTAAAAAGACAGAACTTGCTGACTTTGTGATTTATAACGAAACCCTTGCAAACACTAAGACTCAGGTCAATGCCATACATCAACAACTATTAGGTTGATTTGTTAAGAAAATCTACAACTCCTTAAAATTTTGTTAAATTAATCGAAATCCGTGTAATTATTTGTTAAAGGATTAATTATAAACCAAAGAAACTCTAAATTTGTTTTAATGAGTAAACGGATTTTTGTACTTTTAGTAGTATTGATGGTGATTTCTTTGCTGGGAATCATAACGGTTCAGATTTTTTGGATCCGTTCCTCCATTGAAATGCGGGAAGAACAATTTTCGACCAGCGTGAAGTTTGCCTTGGCCAGGGTGTCGGAGAACATACAAAAAAGAGAATTCAAAGAAAATATTTCCCGATATGCCCCCCTGATTGACAGTATGCAGAAGTCAAAGGAAAGCAATGTCAGGGATTTTGTGTTTCAGCAAATAGATACAAGCAGGAATGAGATCTTTACGTTTCGCCAAAGTATATTGGAAAGTAATTATAAATCACAGATCTCGCCCTTTGAAGCGGATACGGTCAATTTTAAGACCTTTTTAAGCAGAGAAGAAACACAGATCGAAAAGATAGAATTTAACTCTAAGGACTTTACAGAATTGTCGCCAAAGGACCGGATGGTGAAAGTGGAAAGGTTAGACAAGTATGATAAACTGGAACTGGAAAGTATATTTAAAAATATAGTAGCGAGAACGCCTATTCATGATCGGGTAAGCAACAATGAGATCAGGCTGAATCTTGATAATGAACTAAGGGCTAGGAATATTGATACAAAATTTGAATTTGGCGTTTTTAGCGAAGATTTGATCACAAAGGTGAAGTCAGACAGGTTTGTTGAAAAAAGGGGTCACACGTATAACGTGCCATTATTTATGACGGATGACAATATTGATTATGAGCTTTACGTCAGTTTCCCTGAGAAAAAAGAATATATATTATCAACAATTTCCTGGATCCTGATTTTGTCAGCGGTTTTTATTTTTATCATTATTGTGTCTTTTGCAAGCGCTTTGTATCAGTTGATAAGGCAAAAGCAAATTTCAGAGATAAAAACTGATTTTATCAATAACATGACACATGAATTTAAAACGCCGATCGCAACGATCAACCTTGCTATAGATTCGATCAGGAATCCTAAAATAATAGGGGACCAGCAGAAGGTTATCAGGTATGCCGAAATGATCAGGGAGGAAAACAAGAGAATGCATGCCCAGGTGGAAAATGTATTGAGGATATCAAAACTTGAAAAAAATCAACTTGATTTGAGTAAGGATGTAGTTGATTTTCACGACATCATTGAAGATGCATTGAACCATGTAGATTTGATCATCCGCGATAGAGAAGGGGAAATCAAAAAACGCCTTGAGGCTAAGCAGACGGAGATTTTAGCAAGTAGGTTTCATATGACTAATGTAATCACAAATATATTAGATAATGCAATCAAATATTCTGAAGGTGCCCCAAAGATTCTGGTTGAAACAGTTAATGCCGGAAACAATATCGTATTAAAGATCTCTGATACGGGAATTGGAATGTCGAAAAACGTCCAGAGAAAGGTTTTTAATAAATTCTATAGGGAACAAACCGGGAATATCCACAATGTAAAAGGTCACGGCTTAGGCCTGTCATATGTAAAAAGCATTGTGGAGAGACATCAGGGAAGCGTGTATGTGGAAAGCGAGAAAGGCAAGGGGAGCACATTTACAGTTAAATTACCAATAATTTGAAAATATTTTAATCATGGCAAATAAAAAAATACTACTTGTAGAGGACGATCCTAATTTTGGCACAGTCCTGAAAGATTATTTAGAACTAAATGATTATGACGTTCACCATGCAAAGGATGGACTTGATGGTTTGATCGCGTTTAAAAATGACGATTTTGACATTTGTATACTGGATGTAATGATGCCGAAAAAAGATGGATTTTCGCTTGCTAAAGACATAAGGGCAGTGAATGTTGACATCCCAATCATCTTTTTGACTGCAAAATCCATGAAAGAAGATGTACTTAAGGGTTACCAGGTTGGAGCCGATGATTATCTTAACAAACCTTTTGACTCTGAAATCTTGCTGCATAAAATTAAAGCAATTTTACAAAGAAAGGAGTCAGATGCGGCGAATGATGACCTTCAGTTTGAATTTGAGATAGGTAGATTTCACCTGAATTCGAAATTGCGTCAATTGACATTTGACGGAGAAGAGCCCAGAAAATTATCGCCTAAAGAAAACAAGCTTTTAAAATTACTGGCCATGTATAAAAATGACCTGCTTCCAAGAGACCTTGCGCTCACCAAGATTTGGAGAGATGATAATTATTTCACCTCAAGGAGCATGGACGTATATATTGCAAAATTAAGGAAGTACTTAAAACCTGATGAAAATGTGGAAATTATCAATATTCACGGTGAAGGTTTTAGGCTGGTAGTGAATTAAGCGCTATTCAATATTTTAAAAGGCTGCATCAGATGATGCAGCCTTTTTATTTTGTAATTTTATGGTGGCAAAAAGCCCACTTAACATACTGTTATGGCAAAATTCCTAAAGATATATGAGAATAATCCTGATCCCAGAGTTGTGGAACAGGCAGTCGAGATCCTTCGAAAAGGAGGGCTTATCATTTACCCTACAGACACTGTATATGGCCTTGGTTGCGATATTACCAAACTCAGGGCACTGGAAAAGGTGGCAAGAATAAAAGGGGAGAAACTGGAAAAGGCAAATTTTTCATTTATCTGCTACGACCTAAGTAATTTGTCAGAATACGTTCGTCAAATAGAGACCCCAACTTATAAGATCCTGAAAAGAGCCTTGCCAGGGCCCTATACGTTTATTTTAAAAGGAAATAATAATTTGCCAAAGGCTTTTAAGAAAAAGACGACGGTTGGGATAAGGGTACCCGACAATAACATTATCAGGACCATTGTGAAAGAACTTGGCAATCCGATTGTATCTACCTCGATTCGTGATGATGACGACGTGATTGAATATACGACCGATCCTGAACTGATCTATGAAAAATGGCGCGATAAAGTAGACCTTGTTCTTGATGGAGGTTATGGGGGAAATATCGCCTCTACAATTATTGACCTCTCTGGTGATGACATTGTCGTGGTTAGAGAAGGCAAAGGGCCACTTGATATTTTATAATTCGTCTTGTTGTGATAATGAAGCGTAATTACGTTTTAATTTCTTAAGAAAGAATCCATAAAGAATCCTGTAAAAAAGCCAAAAGATCAACAAAGCCATACATAGAAAAACGATGGATAAAATCCAGATCTTTACCATACTGCTGCCTGATGCCAGGCTGCTTTGGAATTCTTCAGAATTGAAAACCGCATAAAATATATTAAGCCCTATGATCCCCATGATGGTAAGGTTATAATAAATATAGTATTTAACGGTTCTCCTGGTCTTTAAGATGTCGCTTAGCAGTATTCGAACAGTACTCCCGGCCGATATATTTCGATAATTCTTATAGAAGACATAAATAAACAGGAAAATAATAGTAATATGAATCACCGAATAGATCATCATTGTTGTCGTCAATCCATATTGCTCATAGAATTGTTTAGTGGTGTCAAAATCGGTAAACAAGAATATCAGATTGGGTAAAATGAATTCCAGTAAACTGATGATCAGAATCCATTTTACGATAGAAGAAGATTTCTTCTGTACCATTTTATGGATGTCGTGCTCGGTAAATCTTATGGCGGATTCCTCCTGATTTTTCCAGAGATCTTTTAAGCTGTCTAAATTTTCCATACCTATGGATTTAATATATTTTTAAGTTTTGTTTTTGTCCTGTTCATTTTGACCCTGGCATTGACTTCGCTAATACCAAGTGTTGTGGCGATTTCCCTATAACTTTTATCTTCCAGGTACATCAGTGCCAACGCCTTTTCAATATCATTTAAACTCTTTATGGCCTGGTATAAGAGCTGTAATTGTTTATCTTTTGAGTCATCGTAATCTTGGAACTCCAGTTCTTTAAGATTATCATAAATCTGGGTTGTCTCAATATTTCTTTTGCTTTTTCGATATAAGGAAATAGCCGTGTTGAATGCTACGCGATACATCCAGGTACTAAATTTGGATTCACCTCTGAATTTTGGATATGCCTTCCATAGCTGAATGGTAATCTCTTGAAACAGATCCTTATGAGCCGCTTCATTATTCGTGTATGACCTGCATACTTTA
>JBFFLO010000073.1:0-9759 GCA_041554895.1 Lutimonas sp.
TTACTTTCGTGATCCTGAATGCCCTCCATGTTGAGAATGAAAAGACCTTATCCGTCTATCGACGGATTACTTCTCCCTTCTCACATCTGCCTTCTCACTTTAAACAGTCAGGATTACTCTCGTGATCCTGAACCCAATCCATTTTGAGAATGAAAAGCCTGCATCCGTCTATCGACGGATTGCTTCTCCCTTCTCACATCTGCCTTCTCACTTTATAAACAGTCAGGATTACTTTCGTGATCCTGAATGCCCTCCATGTTGAGAATGAAAAGACCTTATCCGTCTATCGACGGATTACTTCTCCCTTCTCACATCTGCCTTCTCACTTTAAACAGTCAGGATTACTTTCGTGATCCTGAATGCCCTCCATGTTGAGAATGAAAAGACCTTATCCATCTGCGATGGATAGCCTTTTTTATTTGCATAACCTTAGGCAAATAGATTTGCCCCGGTTACTGCAAATAAAAAAGACCCGCAACTTGCGGGTCTTTTCATTCATCTGTGATCGCGACAGGATTCGAACCTGTGACCGTCTGCTTAGAAGGCAGATGCTCTATCCAGCTGAGCTACGCGACCATTTAAATTTTCACTTAATTTTTTAAGTTATTTCTTGCAAAATAAACTCCTTATTTTAAGCGAGTGCAAATATAAACGGACATTCCAAATAAAACAAACTATATGTTATAATTTTTTCCGATTCAATAATGCGAATTCCTATCTTAGAATTTTTGGCAAAAAATGACTTTTCATTTTTTTTGTATATTTAACGTCTTAATCATAAACCCCCCTCGATATGATAAAACCACTACTATTGCTGTTATGCATGTTTTTTATTCCCACGGTTCTAAGTGCTCAGGTGCGCATTACAGAAAAAAAAGTGGAAGAAGTCCTTATCCAATTTGAAAATGCCGAAGTTGATATCATCCAGGTGAAGACCATGAGGAAATGGAAAGCACTTGAATTGAGTCATGAAATGAAACCACAAATGGATTATAATGTCGTGTTGGTAAAATATATGTCAAAAGGAACGCAAAGAACCGTCATAATTGACCGGAACCTGGTTCCCATACGCTACGATTATTTGGATAAATGGGAATAAGTATGCCGAACCTCGATACGGCAAGAGGCTACCGTTTATGCTATGAGCCTGGCGATAACTTCTTATTCAACAGGTTTTTTTTCTTGTTAAGCGAACCATGTAGTTAGATTTTAATTAATTTCGTTTAACAAAATTGAGAATTAATTAAACATTTTTTAGTAAAAATTTGTTTATGTTCAACTTAAATACTATATTTGTTGAACAATTAAGATTTTTGTTGCGTTCTTATTTGAATCGTTATATAGTTTAGATAAGACGATTAGACAAGTTGAAAAAACATAAGATTGATTCTCAGGACGTATACAACTATCTTTTTGCAAAGAAAATTTACTTAAAAGTTCTTTTAAAATGTAAATTTAAAATACCTGGCATATTTAAAGCCCCCCATAAAACTTCAAATATGCCTTTTTTTAAAATTGGATAAACTTCCTCCAAATGATTTAGTTAAACTTACCTTTTCCCCTAAAAAAGCCCCTTTTAAAAAAGGGGCTTTATTTTTTTTGCACAGCATGATTAAAATCACAAAAATTACCTGAAGATCCTTCTAAATTTACCCTGTTTAATTTTAAGTTGAGGATATGAGGACCTATACAAGATCTTGGAAAAATAGAATGGAAGGCGATTTGAGCACGAAATGGTCAAGCTTGCCCAGTCCAATGTATCTGACAATAAAGGAAGATAAAAGAAGTGATATTTTTATTGCAGCCTCCTTAGAATTTTTAAGAGCTCCTATTAATAGCATAAAAAAAGCCCATAAGGGCTCGTTGTACTATAAGATAGAAGTAAATGGTAATCCAATAGTTCAATATCATGTCTCTAATCCAAGAGATATAAAAAAAGGCATTGGCGTAAATTTACATGCCAGAACTGAGATCCCTGCAGGGGAAAACAGGGTAGAGGTGTTTTACAAGGTGTCAAAAAACGGATCTTGGGACCTTTTGCGATATCAAAGCCAAAGACAACTAAGTGTATTGGCTTTACCAACAGAATAAACAAGTTTAAAATAATGTTATTTTAAAAACCCGAGTGAACGTTCACTTGGGTTTTTTCATGAAAAACACCTCTTGAAATAATTTTAAAATGGTACAATCCTGATCAACAACCAATAACCACTTTTTATAATTTTGGTCAATGATTTATGCGAATTACTTTTCTTCTGTGACCAAAGATAATGGTCAGCCCAATTTAAGTGCTGACCAGTTTAGGCGCATGATGAATATCGTCTATATAGAAGGAGTAATTAGCGGGATCAAAAGGATCAAGGAAAAAGAAACAGGACAATATTTCAAGCATGATGTACTCATCTTTAAACACGGCTCGGTCCTTAACGGGCTTACGGGTAATTTAAAACCCAATGCACTTTTAAGGGAGATGTATCGACTGTCGAAAAACTAAAGAAAATTTATAAATGACCTTTGTACTTATTGGGAGGCCATTTAAACCAGGCTACTCTACCCGCAACGTTCAATTTCACTGCTTATAATTGAATCAAATTCCTCTAAAGATATATATTGAGGTACATAATCAATTCCCGGTATATCCGATCGGTCGTTAAAACTTCTTAAATGATTTCTTGTGGAAAACCTTCAAAATAAAGGAGTGATACATTTTTATCAATGCTGTTTTTATATAAAGTTTTGTGCTTTTTTGATAAAGAATAAGCCCCTTTCGGATAAAATTTATTACTATTCGTCCAAATCTATTTATAACTTGAGAAATAATCTTTAACTTGTCGCTTATTAATTAATCAATTTAAAGCAATACAAAATGAAGTTAATAGTTAGCGAAATAAACCATTATTGGGTGCACTTTCAGGCTGGACGTACGGCAAATAGTATTATCTACCCACGGGTCATTATAAAATGTTATCATGATGATGACTATGTTGTACAAGCAAGTTTTTACCCAGACAACAAAAGCCTGCCTGAAAATTATTATGATGTTAATTCCAATTTGGTCTACCTGCGGTTCCATCTGCACATGTATGACAGTATCATAGACATTCTGAGAAATGAAAAACCAATATATTTTAGTTATTCTGAAAAATCAAAATTGGGTTATATAAGAACTGGTAAAGAACCCATAGGAGAAGGAGAAAACGACGCCGATTTTCAGTAAAAGGAGTATTAAAAGTTTTTAGTTCAAGTTTGGTTCAAAATATTAAAACCGGTTGACATTATTGACATTGATATTTTTTAGACTTTGACAAATCGTCATTTGTTCATATGTAAAGGCCCTGGCATAAATTCATGTTCAGGGTCTTTCTAATTGCAAGTCCTTTTTTTAATTGAGATATCGCGATTTTAACTTATGACTTTTCTCATCGTAACAATCACCGTTTAACCTTATCTTTAGGGCATTAAAAATAAGTAGTATGAGAAATTTTTTCGAATTGGTATGCGCTGTATTCCTGGGCCTTATCCTGATTATGTTACTTCCATTTCTTATGCTGAATGATGCAACAGCTGTAATTGACTAAAGCATATTTTATATTCACAACTGATTTCCCGCTCATTATAATTCGAACATATCGGTGTTAAATCCCGTAATTTGAGGTGAATTTTACCCACTTTTTCGTAACTTAGGGTGTGACGTTTTTGCTTGTACTCCATGTCAAAAGTCATGTATAAAACCTAAAAAGATCTGTAATGAGAACCCCCGTCTTACTTTTCTTGTTCCTTCCATTGTTTCTTTCTGCCCAAGCCCTAAAAATTACTAAAAATGCTGCAAAAGAAGTCATTGATAAAATGGAATCCTATCCGATTGAAATAGTTAAAGTCAAAACGCTAAAAAAATGGAAAGCACTTGATCTAAGCCATGAAATGAAACCCCAAATGAATTATAACGTGGTACGGGTTACCTACAAAACCCAAGACAGCCTTAAAATTGTGATCATCGATATGCACCTTGTGCCCATTCGATATGATTGCGGCAGGACCATGGAGTAGGAATCTGACAGGAAGACCTTTTTTAAGGCAATGTAAGGACCCCCAATTTGTAATTCGAGAGACTAATTAGCAAGTATTCCCGAATCTATAAGCATAGGGTAAGGTGATTCCAAACTGCTTTGATAGATTATTCATTCTCTTCGGACAATTAAATCATACCTTCGTCCTGATTCTACATTTTATTGATTAATTAGACCATATCTTCCCAGAAAGAAAACAAGCCTTTAATGTTGACCTTATTTGTTAAGTCCTTTACTTATTGCTGTAAACAGACATTGACATAACTAACCAAACTTATATATATGACTACAACTAAAAAATCATTCAGTTCTTTAAAATCTTCTGATCGAATACTGTCACTTGACATCATGAGAGGTGTTGTGCTATTGGGAATACTAATCATGAACATTAATGGCATGGGCCTGGCCGGAGCCTATGGAGATCCAACAGTCTCTGGTGGAGCAACAGGGTGGAACCTTGCCACATGGATTACCGCAAATTTTTCATTTGAAGGAACAATGAGAGCACTTTTCTCGCTATTATTTGGTGTAGGTATGTTCATTTTTATGGATAGGCTTGAAAAAAAAGGAGCAGGAATAAATGCTGCAAATATTTATTTTAGAAGACTTATGTGGTTGCTCGTTTTCGGGTTGATACACGGATATTTATTGCTTTGGACCGGTGAAATCCTTTACCAATATGCGCTTATGGGCTTTTTGGTATTTTCATTTAGATATTTACCCCCGCTTAAATTAACGCTTATTGCCATATTACTCTTTTCAATTGGTGCCTTATGGAATTATGCAGATTATAAAAAGGATGTAAAATTTGTCGAAGAAGTAGCGCTTGTAGAAAAATATAAGTCAGAGGGTAAAGCATTAACAAGAGAACTTCAGGAAGTCGATGTTAAATGGGAAAAGCGAGAATGGAAAAGATCTCCCGAAGGTATTGAAGAATATAACACGAATATGCGCAAAGGGTATTTGGACGTGGTAGCGTTTCTTGCTCCAGAGAATCAACATTATGATGAAAACTGGCCTTACAGATATGATCTATGGGATGTGCTTAGCATGATGTTATTAGGAATCGCTCTTTATAAATGGAATGTTCTTTCTGGTGAAAAATCTTATAAATTCTATGGCATCATGGCGGCATTAGGTTATTTGATCGGACTCAGCATAAATTATTATGAAATCCATTCAATAATGGAGGAAAATTTTTCGCTCTTAAGCTTTTCCAAGGCAAGTATCACTTATGATTTGGGAAGGGTCCCTGTTGCCCTTGGCCATGTTGGAGCCATCATGTTGTTTTGTAAATTGCCTATTTTAAAATGGTTAAAAATCAGTCTTGCCGCTGTAGGTAAAATGGCACTGACCAATTATGTGATGCATTCGGTTTTTGCCATGTTCATTTTTACGGGTGCAGGTTTGGGACTCTTTGGAACCTTCCAGCGTTTTGAGTTATTATATATCGTGTTTGCAATTTGGGCCTTCCAATTGATTGTAAGCCCTATTTGGCTAAAATATTATCAATATGGTCCTTTGGAATGGGTATGGAGAAACTTAAGCTATTTAAAAAGGCATCCTTTTAAGAGGGAGCATTAAACCATGTCCAAACCTTTTTAAAACGGCCTTAAGATTGTGATCATTGTATGGGCCTTCACCCATTGGATATGGTTATAGCTGGGCTGTTTTACAGAGGAAGACTGCTCTTTTTTATTTGATTAAATCAGTTTTCTCCTTTAGCAACATCTCAAGAGAATCGTATTTCTCTCCATAGGAATGCAGCTGTTTTTCCATCACATTAAGATTTGCTTTGCGCTGAAGTTTTTCTTTTTCAATTGCTAGCCTGCGAATAATCCTTTCCTGCTTCATTTTTAAATTCGTTCCTTCATCAGAACCCGCATCAGCTTGTTTCAATTCTTGATTTATTTCATTCAGCAAGGTTTCACCCAATTCAATATTCGACTTATGGGTTTTGTATTCGTCAATATTGATCACCAGATCACTGCTTTCATTCATTAAATTGATCATAGCTGCTTTAATTGAAAGAATTTCTTGCTCGATTTCCTCTTTCTCTTTTTCAGTTGGCCCGCAACCAGAAAATAGCAGGAGCACAACAAAATAAATAAACTTCATATTGAAAATATTTTTCGCCAAATTTATGAATTAAAACATAATATTTTAGAATTCAATTGGATTCAACGTGTTGAAACTTTTTAACAGGTCTTGCAAAATAATATATTGAGCCAGAGTTTGGCGATAAAGATAAATTTGATCTATACTATGTTGGGAAGTGTTTTATGTAAAATTAACGATCCAATCATTGGAAAAGAACATTGTTTTACGGGAATTTTAAATCCTGAATCAGTTTTTGAAAACGCGGATCACCCCGCATAGCGTCAAAAGGAGGGGCCCTTTTCAAGAATGGCATCCAATCGGAATGCATTTCGTAGCCTTTTTCAAAATAATCCATTGCCATATCATGATCTCCAAGCCCCATATATAATAAGCCTAATGATACCGGGTCTATATAGTTCAGTTCAAGGTTTTGAATAATTTCAAGTTGTTGCAAGGCCTCGTTCCTTAAGCCGGCTCTGGCAAAAACAGAGCCAATCTCCCCTCGCCTGAGAGGATTTAACCTACTTTCATCAGACAACATATTTCTTGCTACTTCAACGGCTTCTTTATGTCTTCCGGTAAGTGACAGCGACCACATTTTTAACTCGTTCAAGCCATCATTCTTTGGAAAAAGCTTCAGTCCCTCTTCGGCTGTACTAAGCGCTCCCTCAAGATCACGGCTATGAAACTGCACCATTATTTTACCCGTCCAATACTTGTCACCGTTTGGGCTAATTTGTCCAATTTTTTCAATGGCTTCAAAAGCTTTTGGAAATTTACCGGAAATAATATAATAGAACACAAAATAACGCAAGACCGAAATATCATTGCCGGCCAGAGATTCAGCTTTTGACAAAATTTCAAGAGCCTCATCCCAGTCCCATTGAACAAAGTACAAGGAATTAAATTTGTTCAGATAGGCCATTGGCAATTCCGGGTTTAGCATAATAGCTTTATTGTTAGGGGGTTCCGAAAGCCTAAGTGCTTCCATGGGTGTGTTTTCAGAATAATAGGGGTATCCGGAATATGCAGCACTCAGGTGGGCATAAGCATCAGCATAGGTCGAATCAATTTGTATGGCTCTTTTAAAATAGGTAACTGCTTCCTTTAATTGTTCTATAGTATTGATTTCTCCAAAAAGTTGCAAACCCTTTAAATCAGCTTCAAGGGCTCCCGGATCAACCAGTAGCGGCATTTTAAACCTTGCTGAATCAGCCGGGGTGATCGCAATATTGATTTCTTTGGTGATCGCCAGGGCAATATCATGATGAAGACGCAGCACATCTTTCATTTCAGCATCGTAATTATTGGCCCATAAATTTTGAGCTGTTGCACTGATCAACCTGGCCGTAATCCTGACGCTGTCCTTTAACTTAACCGCAGAACCCTCTATGATATGTTTTACATTCAGTTCACTGGCGATTTCATGGATGGTTTTGTTTGCACCTTTGTATTGCATTACTGAGGTTTGCGGTCTTACAGTAAATGAACTAATCTTTGATAGTTCTGTAATCAGGGCATCTGTCATGCCATCTGTAAACCAAGCCTGGTCTGTACCTGGACTGTAATCTGAAAACGGCAAAACGGCAATCGTATTCTCAGGTATCAATTTAGTATGCGCAACAACTATGGAAGAAGGCTCAGGGCTTGGTCTGTTTAGAAAAGACACCGCTATTGAAATAAACAGGGTAATCAGGATAATAATATTCAATCGCCTATTGGTCGCTGTAATGTTCGTCAGGTCTTTTCCTGTACTGTCCGTTTTTTTCAACCCTTCAGGGGTTACCTGATAGGCCCATGAAAAAAACACCCATACCGGGAGCCCCAATACCAAAAAGAAGGTCAGTGATTTTAACACCCAATCCGGAGCATTGAATATTGGCAAAATACTAGTAGCAACTTGTAATAAAAGCCATGAAACAACCAGATATGCCAATGTTTCTTTAAAAACATTCCGGCGTTTTAGTTCTTCGAAAAATTTCATCCCGAACAATATTTATCTTAAAGGTAAGCTAAAGTTTCAACTTTTTAGTTGATAGGATGCGCCAATTTTGAGATCGATTAAAAAAAAGAATTGAAAAAATTATACAGAAATAATTTTGATGACGGCTTCTTCAAAAAATAAGCAGCGATCAAATGTGAATTTTAATTGATTTGACCCAGCCTGGGTCAGGGAAGTAAAAGTGCACATGACTGGACTCGAACCAGCACGTTCTAAAGCGAACACCAGCCCCTCAAGCTGGCGTGTCTACCAATTTCACCACATGTGCATTGTAGAACTGCAAATCTAAAAAAAAATCCCGCTAATGCGGGATAAAATTTAGATTTTTGGTGACCTGGTTGGGGCTCGAACCCAAGACCCTCTCCTTAAAAGGGAGATGCTCTACCAACTGAGCTACCAGGTCAAATAATTCGGTTGCAAATATACTAGCAATTATTAATTATACAAGTCTTTTTATTAAAAAAAAAATAAAGATATTTGCCACCAATTCAGATTACTATCAATCAGCATTTTATGAAGATCATTCTACTTGGGTATATGGGAAGCGGAAAGTCGACAGTGGCTAAACTATTGGCCAGAGCACTGCAACTGCCTTATACAGACCTGGATGATTATATCATAGCCAGGGAAGGAATGTCTATAAAAGACATTTTTGCCGCAAAAGGCGAGGTTTATTTCAGGTTACAGGAGAGCAAGTATTTAAAAGAACTTTTGAATAAAAATGATGACGCCATCATTGCCCTTGGTGGAGGAACGCCCTGTTATGCCAACAATATGGAATTGATCAAAAAAGAAGCCATATCCTTCTACTTAAAGGGGAGTATCCCAACGTTATGCCAGAGGCTCCGTTCGGAAAAAGAGCAACGCCCCTTGATCGCCTCATTGGATAATGAACAATTAACTGAATTTGTGGCCAAACATGTATTTGAAAGACGCAATTTTTATGAGCAGGCTGATCGATCCATATCCATTGACCATAAATCTGCTGAAGAACTAATGGAAGAATTGCTGGATATAATTAAAACAAGTTACTCCAAAAAGGCCTGAGCATTTTTCCCTTCAAACACAACATAAATATGCTCCTGCATGGAGGTAGATAAGGAAATGCCTTTAAAATCAGCCTTAATAGGGTACTTTTTATGGTTTCTGTTTACCAGGACCACAGTCTTGAACCTTTTTAAAGGAACTTCCAAAAACAACTTGGCAGCATAGATAAGGGTCGTACCCGAATTCAAGACATCATCCACCAGTACCAGTGATTTGTTTTTATAATCTGCCGCAGGTAAACTCGTTGAAATGGGGTCCCTGGGCTTCCTTTTATTAATGACCACTTCACACAGCGTTACTTTAATAGGGGAGATCTTCGTAAGCTCATCTTTGATCCTTTTCGCGAAAATAAATCCATTCTCCTTTATTCCGGCCAATACCACTTCATGTTCATTGATATTCGATTCGTAGATCTGATAAGCAATCCTTTTTGTCTTATGCCGGATCTGCTCATTGTTTAAGATAATCGTTTTTTGCATCTGGGATCAGTTTGTCTTTTCAAAAATAATAAAAAGTTCCTTCCCATCTCTTGGTTTTATAGAA
>JBFFLO010000074.1:0-9726 GCA_041554895.1 Lutimonas sp.
CCCCTACCTATCGTCGCCATGGTAAGCCGTTACCTTACCATCTAGCTAATAGGACGCATACTCATCTTTTACCGCCGGAGCTTTAATTACTCGGCCAGGTGACCAAATAATACTATGAAGCATTAATCCAAATTTCTCTGGGCTATTCTTCTGTAAAAGGTAAATTGTATACGCGTTACTCACCCGTGCGCCGGTCGTCAGCAATCTAGTAAACTAAATCCTGTTACCCCTCGACTTGCATGTGTTAAGCCTGCCGCTAGCGTTCATCCTGAGCCAGGATCAAACTCTCCATCGTATAAATTCTTAAATTTCTTGTACGATGTTAAGCCTCTCAAAAAATATGACTCGGAATAGATTCTAAATCTCTCTAAAACCTAAAACAAATAATTTTACTCTCTTTGTTACGCTGTCAATCTTCAATATTTTCAATGAACTGTCTTATTCTTTCTCTCGCTCTATTCCCTACTCCATCTTTTCTTAACCCCGAAAGCGGGTGCAAAACTAAAACCTTTTTCTATAACCACCAAATAAATAATTATTTATTTTTTTGATCATTTTTTTCGGCCTTATTTCAACTTGAACTTTGCTTTTAAAACAAGTGTATTACCGTTTTTAAGCGGCTGCAAAAATACAACCAAATATAAATACCAACCTAATTATTTCTTCGTTTTTTTTGGTTATTTTCTCCTCTAATTTGCAACAATCTGATAACGTGTAGTTTCAATCTTAAAGTTTTTCAAACATTTTTTTGCCTTAAATGGCTAAAATCCGGCCATGAAAAAACACCACACCATAATATATATACAACTTTTTCAAAACCCTCTTTTGGTGTCTAAATTTTACGATGACATTCTAGACTTTATTTGAAATCGGATATGTATCTTTGCCACCTTATATATTGAACCTATGATCAAAATCACATTACCGGATGGAAGCGTAAAGGAGTTTGAAAAGAACACAACTCCAATGGAAGTGGCAAAAAGCATCAGTGAAGGCTTGGCCAGAAACGTTATTTCTGCCAAATTCAATGAAGAAACTGTCGAAACTAAAACACCATTGACTTCAGACGGAAAGCTTACTCTTTTTACCTGGAACGATCCCGAAGGGAAAAAAGCATTCTGGCATTCATCGGCGCATTTGCTGGCCCAAGCCATTTTGTTCTTTTATCCCCAGGCTAAATTAACTATTGGTCCTGCGATAGAGAATGGATTTTATTATGATGTGGATTTTGGAAGTGAAAGCATTTCTGAGAATGATTTTAAAAAGATAGAGGATAAAATGCTCGAATTTGCAAGGCAAAAATTCGAATTCGAAATGCGTGAAGTATCTAAACAGGATGCTTTATCTTCTTATAAAGACCAGGGAAACGAATTCAAAGTCGAATTGATTGAGAATTTGACCGATGGTGATATCACTTTTTGTGACCATAGCGATTTTACAGACCTTTGTCGCGGAGGACATGTTCCTAACACGGGCATCATAAAAGCTGTTAAGATCATGAGCGTAGCCGGAGCCTATTGGAGGGGGGATGAAAACAAACCTCAACTCACACGGGTTTACGGTATTTCTTTTCCTAAACAAAAAGACCTAAAGGAGTATCTCGAACTTTTAGAAGAAGCAAAGAAAAGAGATCACAGAAAACTTGGAAAGGAGCTTGAATTGTTTGCATTTTCCTCAAAAGTTGGTCAGGGACTCCCCTTATGGCTGCCCAAAGGTGCTGCTTTGAGAGAAAGATTGGAGAATTTTTTGAAAAAAGCACAGAAAAAAGCCGGATATGAAATGGTGATCACCCCCCATATAGGTCAAAAGGAACTTTATGTCACCTCGGGTCATTATGAAAAATATGGTGAAGATAGCTTTCAACCCATACATACTCCAAAAGAGAACGAAGAGTTCCTTTTAAAACCGATGAACTGCCCTCATCACTGTGAAATTTTCAATATAAAACCATATTCCTATAAGGATCTTCCTAAAAGATATGCCGAATTTGGAACAGTTTACAGGTATGAGCAAAGTGGAGAACTGCATGGTTTAACCAGGGTAAGAGGCTTCACCCAAGACGACGCACATATTTTTTGCACACCTGATCAGTTGAGGGAAGAATTTAACGCCGTAATTGATATTGTTCTTTATGTATTTAGCGCCTTAGGGTTTAAAGATTTTACCACACAAATATCACTCCGCGACCCTGATAACAAAGAAAAGTATATCGGTAGCGATGAAAACTGGGAGAAAGCTGAAAATGCCATCATGAGATCGGCCAAAGAAAAAGGGCTTAAGACCATCATTGAATATGGAGAGGCAGCATTTTACGGCCCTAAACTTGACTTTATGGTAAAGGATGTTTTGGGCAGAGATTGGCAATTAGGTACAATTCAGGTTGATTACACCCTTCCGGAAAGATTCGATCTGACTTATAAAGGATCTGACAACCAATTGCACAGGCCGGTTATGATCCACCGCGCGCCTTTTGGATCTATGGAAAGATTTATAGCCATCTTAATTGAGCATACCGGGGGTAATTTCCCCTTATGGTTAACGCCTGAACAGGTTATTTTACTACCAATCAGCGAGAAATACGAAAATTATACTAAAAATGTTTTAAATTTGCTAGAAAATTCCGAAATTCGCGCCCTTGTTGATAACCGCAATGAAAAGATTGGAAGAAAGATCAGGGATGCGGAAATGAGCAAAATTCCTTTTATGCTGGTTATCGGTGAAAATGAAGAAAAAGAAGGAACTGTGTCAGTGAGGAAACATAGTGAGGGTGATTTGGGTTCGTTTACAGTAGAACAGTTTACCAAAATCATCCAGGATGAAATAGATAAGACATTACAACAATTTTAAAGTGAAACCATTCCCCCGGGAACCAAAATATTACAGTTATAGCAATTAGAAGAAACAGAGGAGCAAGAAAACCTTGGAGAATAATCAAAGAAGATCTACACAAGATAAATCACAGAATTGATGCTCCTGAAGTACGTCTTGTTGGAGATAATGTCGAAACTGGCATTTATCCGACCAAAAGAGCCAGAGAAATAGCAAGTGAACTTGATCTTGACCTGGTAGAGATTTCCCCAAAGGCCAATCCTCCGGTTTGTAAGATCATAGAGTACAAGAAATTTCTTTATGAGCAGAAAAAGCGAGAAAAAGCATTAAAATCTAAGGCTACCAAAGTTGTTGTTAAAGAAATTAGATTTGGCCCGAATACGGATGAACACGATTTTGAGTTTAAAAAGAAACACGCAATCAAGTTTTTGGAAAGCGGAGCAAAACTCAAGGCATATGTGTTCTTTAAAGGAAGATCAATTGTATTTAAGGATCAGGGACAGATCTTATTGTTAAGATTGGCTCAGGAACTGGAAGATTATGGTACAGTTGAACAAATGCCAAAACTAGAAGGTAAAAGGATGACCATGTTCATCGCTTCAAAAAAGAAGAAATAAGGAGTAGGAAATATAATATTATAAGCAAGTATTAAAAATAGGAAGAAGATGCCTAAAATGAAGACAAAATCCAGTGCTAAGAAACGTTTTAAATTAACGGGTACCGGTAAGATCAAAAGAAAACACGCTTTTAAAAGTCATATTTTGACCAAAAAAAGCAAAAAACGTAAATTGAAATTGACTCATGCCGGTCTGGTTCACAAATCAGATGAGGCAAACATCAAACAACAATTAGCGTTAAAATAAACCAATTAGGTTTAAAAGGTAATTAATTATAAACCATGTGTCAGTGCTTAACAAACGATTTTAAATCTGCCTTACACAAAAAAATTTAAAACATGCCAAGATCAGTAAATTCAGTAGCCAAAAGAGCTCGTAGAAAAAAGATTTTAAAACAAGCCAAAGGGTACTTTGGACGTCGTAAAAATGTATATACCGTTGCAAAGAATGCAATTGAAAAAGCGATGCTTTATGCATACCGCGACAGAAAACAAAATAAAAGAAATTTCCGTGGACTTTGGATCCAGCGTATCAATGCTGGAGCGCGTACGCACGGTTTATCATACTCGCAATTCATGGGTAAAATCAAAGCAAACAATATCGACTTGAACAGAAAGGTTCTTGCTGATCTTGCAATGAACGAACCGGAAGCTTTTAAAGCGATAGTAGATAAAATTAAATAAAACAAAATTCTTGCTTATAAAAAAAACCTGGGGCTTTTACCTCAGGTTTTTTTATGCTTTATCGTGAGATGATGCATTATCATCCTTTCCTCCCGGGAATTCTAAAATTCATCCTCAGTTGCCTTCAGCTTTTCTGAATTCTCTTCAAGCTTCAACTCTTCAATAATTCTATGAAGATCTCCATTGATCACATTGTTGAGGTCATATACAGTTAATCCTATTCTGTGCTCGGTTACCCTGCCTTGGGGATAATTATACGTTCTGATTTTCGCAGACCTGTCTCCACTGGCTACCAATGTTTTTCTTTTGGCTGAATCTTCCTGTAACTTTTTTTCCAATTCCACTTCATAAATCCGTGAACGCAGCACTTTAAATGCTTTATCCTTATTCTTGTGCTGAGATTTTTGATCCTGACACTGAGCGACAATACCTGTTGGGACATGCGTAAGCCTAACTGCCGAATAAGTCGTGTTCACAGACTGTCCACCCGGTCCTGAGGCGCAAAAATAATCTACCCTTACGTCACTCATTTTTAAATCGATGTCAAACTCCTCTGCCTCGGGAAGTACCATAACGGTAGCCGCAGAAGTATGCACCCTACCCTGGGTTTCCGTTTGGGGTACCCGTTGTACCCTGTGAACTCCTGATTCGAATTTCATCGTTCCATATACCTCCTCGCCGCTAATACTAAAAATAATTTCCTTGAAACCTCCTGAAGTACCTTCACTAACGTCCTCAAGTTCAACTTTCCATCCGTTGTCTGCTGCGAATTTGGTATACATCCTGTATAAATCTCCGGCAAAAATGCTGGCTTCATCCCCTCCGGTTCCTGCTCTTATCTCTACAATTACATTCTTGGCATCCTCAGGGTCCTTTGGGATCAGTAAAAATTTGATCTCCTCCTCTAGTACCGGAATCCTGGCACTTGCTTCTTCCAATTGCATTTTTGCCATTTGTACCATTTCGGCATCAGAACCATCTGAAATGATCTCATTAGCCTCTTCTATGTTTGACAGTACTGCCTTGTATTCTTCTCCTTTGTCAACAATTTTTTCAAGGTCTTTATATTCCTTATTCAACCTGACATATCGCTTTTGATCCATGATCACATCCGGTTGTATGATCAAATCAGCTACCTCATCAAATCGTTGTTTTACTATCTGTAATTTGTCAATCATCATGTTTGAATTATACCGCAAATTTAACACTTTTTAATCTTAGAATGGCATAAGAATCATTTAGAGTAATTATCTTCCCATAGATGCAAGGATTTGGCAATTTTGTGATAAATTTGCTGTTATAATTTAACCAGAAAATTTTGTATTATGAAAAAAATACTTTTTGTATTTGCTATTTTTTCCCTGGCAATAATCAGCTGTGGGGAAACCAAAAAAGAAGATGTCAAAAAAGAAGCTGAGGCACCGAAAGAAGTTGTTAAGGAAGCCCCTGCTGAGGCCGGGGATATGATTGCCATGGGTGAGAAGCTTTTTACAGACAAAACCTGCGTTTCTTGTCACCAGATTGATGCTAAGATCGTTGGGCCATCTGTAAAAGATATCGTCAAAATTTATGACGAGAAAAATGCCAATATTGTAGATTTTTTAAATGGAACTCAAGAAGCTATCGTGGAAACTGATCCTGGTCAGATAGCAATTATGAAAGCTAATCTTGATGGTTTTGTAAAAGATTTAAAAGAGGAAGAACTTGAGGCTTTATCTGCCTACATGAAGAGTGTCAAATAAGACGACTTTATTTTCAAATAAAAAAACCTTTCGTTTAAACGAAAGGTTTTTTTTTAATTACGTTTTGAAAGGATTAAACTACCCCTTGAGCTAACATGGCATCCGCCACCTTAACGAACCCAGCGATATTCGCCCCTTTCACATAATCGATATAACCATCTTCATCTTTACCATATGTGATACAAGAATTGTGAATGTTGGTCATGATTTCTTTAAGTTTACCATCAACCTCTTCTCTTGTCCAATTCATACGTAAAGAGTTCTGACTCATTTCCAATCCTGAAGTTGCAACCCCACCAGCATTGGAAGCCTTTCCTGGAGCATACAATATCTTCGCCTTAAGGAAAGCGTGAACTGCATCTAAATCTGAAGGCATATTCGCGCCTTCACTCACAACAAAACAGCCATTCGACAAGAGCGCTTTGGCATCCTCTCCATTTAATTCGTTTTGAGTCGCACAAGGCATGGCTACGTCGCATTTCTCATTCCATGGCGTTTGTCCTTTAACAAATTTAGCAGATGGATATTGTTTTACATACTCGCTGATCCTTCCCCTTTTAACATTCTTAAGGTTCATTACAAAAGCCAGTTTTTCAGCATCGATACCATCAGCATCAAAAACATACCCGGATGAGTCAGATAGGGTTACAACCTTAGCACCTAACTGGGTGGCTTTTTCTGTTGCATATTGAGCCACATTACCCGACCCTGAAATCAATACTGTTTTACCTTTCATGGAATCATTTCTGGTCTTAAGCATGCTTTCCGCAAAATAAACTGTACCATAACCGGTTGCTTCAGGCCGTATCAAAGATCCACCCCAAGACATTCCTTTACCGGTTAACACACCAGTAAATTCATTTTTAAGCCTTTTGTACATTCCATACAAATAACCTATTTCTCTTCCACCAACTCCAATATCTCCCGCAGGAACATCCGTGTTTGGTCCGATATGCCTATAAAGTTCAGTCATAAAACTTTGACAGAACCTCATGATCTCATTGTCAGATTTACCTTTAGGATCAAAATCAGACCCGCCTTTTCCACCACCCATGGGCAATGTCGTAAGACTGTTTTTAAATACCTGTTCAAAAGCAAGGAACTTCAAAATACTCATGTTCACGGTTGGATGAAACCTCAATCCTCCTTTATAAGGACCTATTGCCGAATTCATCTGGATACGGTATCCTCGGTTCACACAGATCTCTCCCTGATCATCGACCCAGGCAACTCGAAAAGTTACGGCTCTTTCAGGCTCAACCATGCGCATTAAAATATTTTTACCATGATAAATATCTTGGGTAATTATATAGGGTATAACAGTTTCGGCAACTTCCTGAACAGCTTGCATGAATTCTGGTTCATGTCCATTTCGTGCCCTGACTTCTTCCATAAAGGCATCTATAATTTCTGAGTTCATAATTTTATAGGGTTTAAATTATTATAACTTAATTTTTTTAGGGCAAAAATAATTAAATTCCTAATACGCAACGATAGAATAAGGTTTTAATTTCCATTAATTTCAACTTATTTTTCTGACTGCCCAGTCCAGTCTATTTTACATCAAAAATTGCATAGGATTAAAAGTAGATTCCGACAAAAAAATGTAAATTTGCCATCTAATTTTATTTGGAGAAATGAAGCAAAAAATAATTGATCATTTAAATGATATCCAAGATTTTAGAGGAGATAGTTCAGAAAAAATCGAGGCATTCAGAATCAAGTATTTAGGAAGCAAAGGGGTTCTTAAACAACTATTCGCTGATTTCAAAGAAGTTGAACCAGCTTTAAAGAAAGAAATTGGTCAGTCTCTGAATGAATTGAGGAACGCAGCCAACGCTAAAATCGATGCGCTTAAAAACTCACTTGAAAATGGAAGTTCCGAAAAGAAAGTTTATGGAGATCTGACCCGCCCCGGAGAAATTATTGAGCTGGGTGCAAGACATCCAATTTCAATCGTGAAGAATCAGATCATTGATGTTTTTTCACGAATTGGCTTTACGGTATCAGAAGGCCCCGAAATAGAGGACGACTGGCATAACTTTACAGCATTGAACCTACCCGAATACCACCCGGCTAGAGACATGCAGGATACTTTTTTTATTGAAAAGGACCCTGACATTCTTTTACGGACACATACCTCATCAGTTCAGGTAAGGTATATGGAAAATAACAAACCTCCCATAAGAACTATTTCTCCTGGCAGGGTTTTTCGAAATGAAGACATTTCGGCAAGATCACATTGTATCTTTCATCAAATAGAAGGCTTGTATATAGATACCGATGTTTCATTCGCTGATTTAAAGCAAACTTTACTTTATTTCACCAAAGAAATGTTCGGTAAATCAAAAATCAGGCTGAGACCTTCCTATTTTCCTTTTACCGAACCAAGTGCAGAAGTAGATATTTACTGGGGTTTAGAGACCGAAACCGACTATAAGATCACAAAAGGTACCGGATGGCTTGAAATCATGGGATGTGGAATGGTTGACCCGAATGTGCTTAAGAATGCAAATATTGATCCCGAAACCTATACCGGATATGCCTTTGGAATGGGTATCGAAAGAATTGCCATGTTGTTGTATCAAATTCCTGATATCAGAATGTTTTATGAAAACGATATTAGATTCCTTGAGCAATTTAAATCCGTATTATAGCACATGCAGGATTTAAAAGATTTTTTGTTTGAACGGGGATATGTAAGGATCAAGCTTAAAAAAACCGTTACGAATCATTTTGAGATTAAAGCTAAAATCAATGGCGTAAAAGGAAATTTCATTCTTGATACAGGCGCCTCAAAATCTTGCGTTGGTATTGATGATATCTCCTATTTCAATCTCAGCACCGAAGAATCCGAACACAAAGCAAGCGGAGCAGGCCCTACTGAAATCGACACTTTAATGTCGAGCAAAAACAATATAGTTGTCGGAAAATTTGAGATCAAGAAGATGACGTTGATTTTGATTGACCTTAACCATATCAACAATGCCCTTAAAAAACAAGAGGCAAAGGCTGTAAAAGGAATTTTAGGAGCTGATATCCTTCTTAAAGGGAAAGCCATCATTGACTACGATAAAAAGTACCTATATTTATTGAACAAAAAGAAAAACGCATGAGCACTCAGGATAACAGATATAGTCGAAGAGGGGTTTCCGCTCAAAAAGAAGACGTACACAAAGCCATTAAAAATGTAGATAAAGGGCTGTTTCCAAGGGCTTTTTGCAAGATCGTGCCAGATTATCTAACCAATGATGAAAAATACTGCCTGGTAATGCATGCCGACGGTGCGGGAACCAAGTCTTCCCTTGCCTATATGTACTGGAAAGAAACCGGTGACATCTCGGTATGGAAAGGGATTGCTCAAGATGCCCTTATCATGAATATTGATGATCTTTTATGCGTTGGAGCAACCGACAACATTATCCTTTCCTCTACCATTGGCAGGAACAAAAATCTGATTCCTGGAGAAGTTATATCTGCCATCATCAATGGTACGGAAGAATTGTTGAATGAACTGGATTCCTTTGGGGTGAAAATTCATTCCACAGGAGGAGAAACGGCAGACGTTGGAGACCTGGTTAGAACGATTATTGTTGACTCTACAGTAACAGCCAGAATTAAAAGGAGTGAGGTGATTGACAATGCCCATATAACTGATGGTGATGTCATCGTAGGCCTATCCTCATTTGGTCAGGCTAATTATGAAAAAGAATATAATGGCGGTATGGGCAGTAATGGGCTAACAAGTGCCCGACATGATGTATTCCATAATTATCTTGCTGAAAAATACCCCGAAAGTTTTGACCATGCGGTTCCTGCAGATTTGGTTTATTCGGGAAATGTGAAATTAACTGA
>JBFFLO010000075.1:0-9683 GCA_041554895.1 Lutimonas sp.
AATGTGGGTATTAACGGAGCATATAACTGGAGGGATTCCAATACGGATTCAAATATCAGCAACCCCTTTTCACTGGCATCCATTACTTCTACAGGAATCGTGGGTGGCCTGAGTGTATCCTGGAATGTTTTTGATGGCGGGCTCACCAAAACCAGGGTCCAAAATGCTAAAATAGCCATTGACAACAGGAACATAGAAAAGGAATTGGCCCAAAAAGATCTTGAGAGAAATGTTGCCAATGCCTGGGAAACTTACCAAAACTCATTATTTGTTTTAAGCGCTGAACGAAAGAACGTTGAGACCAACAAAAGAAATTTTGAAAGAAGTGAGGAGCAATTTAAACTAGGTCAGATCATTACCGTGGAATTCAGGTTGGCTCAGGTCAATTTACTAAGTGCCATAAACAGTTTTAATCAGGCCAAATATACGGCTAAAGTGGCAGAGTTAAGGTTGCTGCAATTAGCTGGAAATCTGATTGGAGCGAGTTACTAGGATAAACATTTCCAACAAAAAAAGAGGCCATTTTTCCATATGGCCTCTTTTTTTTTGTAACAAATCCTACAGAATTAAACGCGTATGACATATATCATAAATCAACACTTTAATCATGCTTAATTTTGCTTCTCAATTAATAATTATCAAAAATAGAAGAGATGGAGACAATACAAGACGTTAAAATGAACGTATACAAGTTCGGTAATAAAACTGCCGATGGAAATACAAGCATGAAGAACCTGCTTGGAGGTAAAGGAGCCAACCTGGCCGAGATGAGTTTATTGGGAATTCCAGTACCTGCCGGTTTTACGATTACCACAGAGGTTTGTACCAAATACAATGAAGTGGGCCGGGAAGAAACCGTGGCCATGATCCAAAATGATGTGGAAGAAGCGATCAAGAATGTAGAATTCATTATGGGATCTACATTTGGTGATAAAGAAAATCCTTTATTGATATCGGTAAGATCAGGCGCAAGAGTGTCTATGCCTGGTATGATGGATACCGTATTAAATCTTGGCCTCAACGATGAAGTAGTGTTGGGATTAGCAAACAGGACAGGAAATGAGCGCTTTGCCTGGGATTCTTATCGTCGATTTATACAAATGTATGGTGATGTCGTTCTAGGCATGAAACCTGAATCTAAAGAGGATATTGATCCTTTTGAGGAAATCATGGAGGCCTTAAAACATAAAAGAGGTATTGAACTCGATACCGATTTTACCATACAGGATTTAAAAGATCTTGTATATGATTTTAAAGAAGCTGTAAAAAAACGTACGGGACATGATTTTCCAACAAATCCATGGGATCAGTTATGGGGAGCAGTAGTTGCTGTATTTGACAGCTGGAACGGTGACAGAGCAGTGTATTATAGAAATATGCATGGCTATCCTGCAGATTGGGGTACCGCTGTAAATGTTCAGGCCATGGTCTATGGCAACATGGGTGACAATTCTGGAACCGGTGTTTGTTTTACCAGGGATGCAGGTACAGGTGAAGATGTTTTCAATGGAGAGTACTTGATCAACGCACAGGGTGAAGACGTTGTTGCAGGAACAAGAACACCTCAGCAGATCACAAAACTCGGATCACTACGATGGGCCGAATTGGCAAAAGTTGATGAGGAAGACAGGTTAAAAAATTATCCCTCTTTGGAAGAATTGATGCCTGCAATTTATCATGAATTGAACGAGTATCAGCAAAAACTGGAAGACCATTATAAGGATATGCAGGATATGGAGTTTACCATGCAAGACGGTAAGCTTTGGATCTTACAAACCCGAAACGGTAAACGTACAGGTGCTGCAATGGTTAAAATTGCAGTTGACAAATTAAAAGAAGGTTCAATAGATGAGAAAGAAGCTTTACTAAGAATTGAACCCAACAAACTGGATGAATTATTGCACCCGGTTTTTGACCCTAAAGCCTTAAAAAAAGCGAATATAATCGCTCAGGGTTTACCAGCATCACCTGGTGCTGCAACGGGCCAAATCGTTTTCTTCGCTGATGAAGCGAACAAATACAAAAACACCATTTTAACCCGTATTGAAACCTCTCCGGAAGATTTAGAAGGAATGAATATTGCCAAAGGTATTTTAACTGCTCGTGGAGGAATGACTTCTCACGCAGCCGTTGTTGCCAGGGGAATGGGTAAATGTTGTGTTTCTGGTGCAGGAGCTTTAAAAATAAACTACAAGAACCGTACACTAACTGTTGACGGCCATGAATATCATGAAGGTGACTGGATTTCCTTAAATGGATCAACAGGTAACATCATTGAAGGAAAAGTTGCTACGATTGAACCAGAATTAAGTGGAGAATTTGCTGAAATCATGGATTTATCAGACAAATATTCTAAAATGAAAGTGAGAACCAATGCCGACTCACCAAAAGATGCAAAAGTTGCTCGTGGCTTTGGTGCTCAGGGAATTGGATTAACAAGAACGGAACATATGTTCTTTGAGGTAGACCGTATCAAAGCAATGCGTGAAATGATCTTAGCGGAAACAGTTAAGGGAAGAAAACAAGCCCTGGACCAATTACTACCTATGCAGCGTGAGGATTTTGAAGGAATCTTTGAAGCAATGGAAGGATTGCCGGTTACGGTTCGATTACTTGATCCACCATTGCATGAGTTTGTTCCTCATCAATTGGCGCATCAAAAGGAATTGGCAGAAGATATGCACATTTCTTTGGAGGCAGTAAAAGCGAAAATAGTTGAATTGGAAGAGTTTAACCCAATGTTGGGTCATAGGGGATGTAGGCTCGGGATTACCTATCCAGAGATTACAGAAATGCAGACCAGAGCAATTATTGAGGCGGCCCTAAACCTTAAAAAAAGAGGTATAGAAGCAAAACCTGAAATTATGGTTCCTTTGATCGGTACACTGGCTGAATTTGTAAGTCAGGAAGAGATCATCAGAGCTACTGCCAAAAAGGTATTCGAAGAAAGAGACGATTCCGTGGAATTCTTGGTAGGTACCATGATAGAAATTCCAAGAGCTGCGCTAACTGCAAATTTGATTGCAGAACGCGCTGAATTTTTCTCTTTTGGAACAAATGATTTAACCCAGATGGCTTTTGGATATTCACGAGACGATGCAGGTAAATTTTTACCGATTTATGTGGAAAAAGGAATCCTAAAGGTAGATCCATTTGAAGTCCTTGACCAGGAAGGAGTAGGTCAATTAGTTCAACTCGGAACAGAAAGAGGCAGAAGCACAAAACCTGACCTTAAGGTAGGTATATGTGGCGAGCATGGTGGTGAACCAAGTTCTGTTGAGTTCTGTTACAATACCAACTTAAATTATGTGAGTTGTTCTCCATTTAGAGTACCAATTGCGCGTTTATCTGCAGCTCAGGCTCAGATCAAGGCTTCTTGATATTATTTTTGTTAGAGTTAATTGTGAAAAAGGGATAAATTAATTTATCCCTTTTTTGTATTTATAGTCTAAAGGACTGATAAAATATTTTTTATGTAAAGGTTTAACTCTGTATATTCGCTATATGATCAAAGTAGTGTTGCTCGGCTCCGGAAATGTCGCCTATCATTTGGCCCTGGCACTGAAATCAGCAGAACAAGTTGAACTGATTCAGCGTTATAGCCGACATGGAAACAACGATGCCTTTTTCGACGCTTCCCTGCCCTGTTCACATGATCTCCAGGACCTGAAAAAAGCGGATGTTTATATCCTGGCCGTCAGGGATGACAGCATAGGCAGTTTATCTGAAAAACTGAAACACCTCAATGGTTTGGTTGTACATACCTCTGGCAGCATGGGTTTGAAAACGCTTTACCCGAGATTAAAAAGAGGCGTTCTTTATCCGGTACAGACCTTTACGATACAACAAAAGATCGATTTTAAAAAAGTTCCCCTGGCTATTGAAGCAGAGACCAGTGAGGACCTTAAATTATTACACAGCCTCGCTGCCGCGTTAAGCGAACAGGTTTTTGAGCTCGATTCTTCGGCAAGGGAAATGTTGCATGTTGCTGCGGTCTTTGCCAATAATTTCAGTAATTATATGTTTGCATGCGCAGAGGCTTTATGCAAGGAATTCCAGCTGCCCTTTGATATTTTAAGACCCATGATCCTGGAAACAGGCAAAAAGGTGCAAGACATGGATCCCTATAAGGCCCAAACAGGGCCGGCAAGAAGAAATGATCGGGCTGTTATTGAAAAGCACATAGGCATGTTACAAGGAGAAAAAAAAGAAATTTATACATTATTATCAGAATCCATAATTAAAGCTTATAAAATCAAAGAATAAAACAATGGAAAAGAGCTATAAAGAAATCATGCCCCAAATAAGCACCTTTATCTTTGATGTGGATGGCGTACTTACCGACGGTATCGTAACCGTATTTCCAAATGGGGAATTGATAAGGCAGATGAACATTAAGGATGGATATGCCTTAAAAACTGCGGTGAAAATGGGCTATAATGTATGTATTATATCAGGGGGCACGAACACTGCAGTAAAGTCAAGATTGCAAGCCCTGGGCATCACAGATATTTATTTGGGTGCACATTATAAAATGGAACAATTGAACGAATATCTCGATATTTATAATATTGACCCGGCAAATGTGTTGTATATGGGTGACGACATCCCTGATATCCCGGTTATGAAAATTTGCGGCCTGGCCACATGTCCAAAAGATGCTGTTCCTGAAGTTCAGCATATTTCGGGCTATATTTCCCAAAAAAAGGGAGGAAAAGGATGTGTTAGAGATGTCATTGAACAAGTCTTAAAAGTACAGGATAAATGGCAAGGTCAATTTGACGCCAAATTTGATTGAAAATTATGAGTAGTAGGAAAAAATCCATACATATTCCTATTGTTGACTGGCTTTATAAAATGCTTCATAAGATCAAGGTCCCCGGATTTGAGGGCATGAATCTATATGATTTGCTTGAAATGTATATTTCAGGTATTGTAAAAGGAGCCTTAACCTCTAGAGCAGGCAGCATTGCTTTTAGCTTCTTTATTGCTTTGTTCCCCTTTGCCCTGGTCGTATTGACCCTTATCCCCTTTGTTCCCATTGAAGGGTTTCAGGATGATTTTATGTCGATCGTGTTCAAAATGCTGCCCTCAAAAGAGGCTAGCGATGCAGTGTCTCACGTGCTCAATGATATTGCCAATAATAAATACGGGGAATTACTTTCCTTTGGTTTTATTTTGGCCATTTTTTTAATGACCAATGGTGTGAATGCCGTATTGAGCGGTTTTGAATATACGTTTCATGAGATCCAAACCCGTACGGTTATTCGGCAATATATGGTCTCTTTAGTGATATCTTTGGTTTTGGCATTTTTACTGCTGATCACAGTTGGCATCATCATACTTATTGAATTTTTTATAAAATCCCTGAATGAGCAAGGTATGGTAAGTGACACCAATTTCTGGTTGAGTTCCATACAGTTCATTGTACTGGTCGGTATGTTGTTTGTTGGCATTTCCCTACTCTATTATTTTGGCACAAGGGAAGGCAGAAAAAGCTCCTTCTTTTCGGCTGGAACAATACTTACGATTGTATTATTTCTATTGAATTTTAAAATTTTTCAAATCTATGTAGAAAAGTTCTCCCAGTACAATCAGCTCTATGGATCAATTGGGACAGTATTGATCATCATGCTTTTTATCTGGCTAAATTCAATTATATTGCTGCTCGGATTCGAGTTGAATGCAAGTTTGTTAAAACTGCATGAACAAAATTTAGAAGCAAATCCATGAAACAGCTTATTTATGTAATGATCCTTTTGACCTTAATATCGCATTCGATAAAGGCTCAGGGTGTTTTGGGAAAATGGCATAGTATTGATCCCGATACAGGTGCCAAAGAATCTGTGATAGAAATATATAAAACAGGTGACAAGATTTACGGAAAGATCATTGAAATCTTAAAAGAAGAAGACAGGGATAAAACATGCATCGAATGCACCGGGAAGGATAAAGACAAGCCAATTCAAGGGTTGGTCATTGTCAGGGGTCTCAGCAAAGACGGTGATGAATGGACAGGTGGAAAGATTCTCGACCCAAAGAATGGTAAACTTTACAAATGCTATGTTGCCCTTGATGGCAACAACAAACTTAAGCTCAGAGGTTATATAGGGTTTTCGCTTATCGGCAGAACGGAATATTGGTACCGTGTAGAAGAATGAAATTAATGCGAATTATACTTGTTGCTTTTTTATGTTTGATGTATTGCGAAAATTCCCTGGCTCAGACAGTTAAGGGGAAGTGGAAAACCTATGATGTTTTTAACAGGACTAAAGAAGAGGCTATCGTTGATATCGATATAATTGATGATATTCTTTATATTACAATTGATCAGATTCTTCCTGAAGAACACAGGGATGACTTATGCACGAAATGCGATGACCGACGCAAAAATCAACCCATTCTTGGCATGTTGATATTACAGGGTGCCAAACTTAAGGATGGCGTCTGGCAAGGAGCTCATATACTTAATGCTAAAAACGGGAAAGAATACGGCTGCCATATTTCTTTAGCTGCTCCGGATGTATTGAAAATACGAGGTTTTATTGGCTACCCCATCTTTGGGAAAACCTTGTACTGGACCAGAGAAAAAGAAAATCCTTTCAGGTAGGAACAGGTAATTATTTAAACCTGTAGCGAACATTTAGCCCGAAATTACCATAAATAAAATCCATCTTTTCAATGACTATAATGGCTGGCCGGTAATCCAGGCCAAGTGATACAGGGGTTCTTGGAAAACTGTATTCAATGCCAAGTTCTCCCATAACACCTAGTTTGAATTCACTGGCAAATAAAGTAGTAAGCCCTAATCCTGCATAATAATGAAGATCAGGGCTTCTGAAAATTGATTCCACGGCAAAATTATAAATAGCGTCTACTCCGACATTGCTGCCAAAAGAGACAGTACCGTGGATTCTTTTATTCTTTATCGGAAGGGTAGCATCCAAAGCTATATTGTTCCCGTACATATCACCAAATCTAATTCCTATCTCCTGAGCACTCAGATGAAAAGTTAAAAACAGCAGGCAACCAGCAAGAAGTATTTTATGCATAGGAAAAGTTTTATAATGACCCTGCTAATTTAAGGAAATACTACTTGACCCGGAATGATTCCTGTTGCAATAGTTTCCAATAATGAGCCACTGCTTATTGCAAAAACTTTAAGACTGCCCTCACTCGCATAATCACCTGCATCCGTAGCATATAATTCTCCATTGCGAACATTCATGGAATAATAGAATCCGCCCAGCCCTGTTAAACCATTTGCAGGCAGCTCATCATCTGCATCATTCATTTCAAAAACTTCACCATTCAGGCTGTAATACAACTTGCCATTATCCGAATTTAAAAGCGATGGGTGTTCGCTACTGTCAAATTCAAAAGATGAAACCGAATTATTTCCCGGAACTATTTTGTGAAGAAAACCCGGGGTTTCATTTCCGGTCCAGGAAGGCTTACCGCCGCAAAGGACCCATAGGTTGCCCTGGCTATCTTCCTTTATTGAATTCGGCACGTCGCCTACGGTTAAACTCTCTTGTATGCTGTCATCAGAAGTAGCGACAACTACTACTTGGTTATTGCTTCCGAAACCTCCTTGTAAACATACATATAGCTTATCGGCATTGATGATCATTTTTTCAGGTCCTTCGCCAACAGGAATCGTATTCAGAACGGCATTGGTTTCAAGGCTTACTACCGTTATAAAATCATCGTTTGCATTCAAAGGATCCCCCCAGTTTGAAATATAACCCTTACCGTTGTAAGCCACAAAAAACCTTGGGTTAATGATCTCATTTCCTTTGATCTCTGCCTCCTTTTCCATGGTATTGCGATTGACAACCACAACCTTGTTTGAATTATTCACGACAATATATCCCTTCTCGCCTATTATGGCCATGGAATTTACAATGTTCCCAAGGTCTTCGTTATTGACGGTTTTATAAACATTTTGACTTACTTGCCCATTATCAGCAATAAATGTAATGGTACCGCTTCCATTTTGAAAAGGGCCTTCATTTGTGACAAAATAGCCCTGCTCATAGTCGCCCAGGGGTTCATCAGGCACTTCGTTATTGTCTGAACAGGCTTGCAAGAATATTGCGAAAAAAGCAATTGCGTAGGTAAATTTTGATGTGGTCATTTAGATTTATAGTTTAAAATTAATTTGAAATACATAGTTTCTGCCGGGCATTGGCCGAAAGGCAACCGACTGATAATTTACATCGAATAGATTATTTGCTTTAAAATTGAGATCAATAATATCCTTATACAAGCTTCTGCCTAAGGAAATATCAGATAACAAATAATCATCCAGGTTTTCAGTGTTGGAGGTTGTAACAAACACCTTACCTGTATATTGAAGGTTATAATTAAAGTTCCATTTTTTCCAGGAATAACCAAGTATACCTCCAGCCCTGTGCTTTGGGACATAAATAAGTTGCTTATCAGAGTCATCATCAGTGGCCAGGGTATAATCATAGCTTGCCTTGAGCAGTATTAAATTTTTCCCGACCAGATGACGGTATGAGGCTGTGAATTCAAGGCCATGATTCGTCGCATTATCAACATTGACAGGGCTCCAAAAATCTTGTGTTATGGGCCTCCATTGGATCAAATCCTCACTCTTGATCATATACCATCCCCCACTGATATTGATCTTTTTTAGTTGATAATCAATTCCTATCTCTGCTGAAGAACTGAATTCCGGCTTCAATTCAGGATTTCCTCCGGGCTCCCAATACAGATCATTAAAAGTGGGTAGTCTGTAATTCGTGGAATATGCCCCTCTCAGCGATAAAGATGAAGTAAATAAATACCTGACATCCAGGGAATATATGATCGGAATAGTATAGGCTGAAGACGCCCCTGCCCTGATGCTCACATTGTACATGAATTTTTCCCATGGCTCATGATGCATCAGTGCATATCCTGTAAAATCATCTCGGGAAGCTTTATCGATATTACCGCCGTCCCCCTTCGCATTCTCAAACTCCAATCCTGCCCGAAGGAACAAATCGTTGTTTAAAAAATAGGTAACATCATATTTCCCTATGAATCGATCGCTTGAACCAATCGATTCATTGGCCGGTTCATATTGATCAAACAGGTATTGAAACTCTTCACGTAAGATGGCAATTTTCGCAGATGAGGTAAACCTGCTTCCCAAATAAGTCCAGTCCAGCAGGAAGCGCTGGTCATTATTTTCAAGTTTTGCCTTGCTTTCTGAGCTCAAGGTTCTGGATAGTTCCCTGTCATTATCGAAAATACTCGTGTTGAAGCGCAGAGAATGTAATTCGTTTATTTTAAATCCTAAGGTAGCATTAAGGTTATAATTTACATAGGCCCCGTTTTCATTCTTCAGGTTTGTCCCAAGATAGGGGTAGTCATTCTCTGAAGCCTGCGCTCCTGCTGAAATTTTAGCATAAAACCTATCAGAACCCCAAATACCCGTCAATTGCGTAAAATAGGTATCATAACTGGACAATCCGATCAAGACCCGAGCTTGCTGAACAGTCTTAAAATTTACCTCGTCCCTCAAATTGATGGCACCACCAACAGCGCCATTCCCAAACAAAACACTTCCACCACCCTTTCGGATTTCCAACCGATCAAAACTATTGGCTTGCAGCGTATTAAAATCGGTTTGCCCGTTTAAGGACGAATTGATGCCAATGCCATTCCAG
>JBFFLO010000076.1:0-9568 GCA_041554895.1 Lutimonas sp.
ATGCAAATGATCAATGCCCTTATCCTGGCCAACAAACAATTTGATTTTTTTGCATATCCCGACAGGGCGCATGGCATTTTTAAGGGAAGGAACACCCGATTACACCTTTTCAAAAAAATGACTACTTTTATCGACCGTTCTCTTGGAAATAAGAGAGAAAAAAGGGAAAATTAATCAACTAATTTAAACTACTTTTTATGACATCCATAACAAAATCACCTGAGCAAAAAGAACTTTTTGGTCATCCCGTTGGACTTTTTATCCTGTTTTTTACAGAAATGTGGGAGCGTTTTTCCTACTATGGGATGAGAGCGATCCTCGTTTTATATTTGGTTCAGGCCACTACAGATTCAAATCCAGGGCTCGGATGGTCTAATGGGGAAGCTCTTGCCTTATACGGATGGTATACAATGTTGGTTTATGTGGCTTCAATTCCCGGTGGATGGATTGCCGATAAATTTCTGGGTCAGAAAAAATCGGTCTTATACGGTGGGATTCTTCTGGTAGCCGGACACAGTATTTTGGCAATAGAACAATACTGGGCCTTTTATACAGGTCTGGGCCTGATTGTGGCTGGAGTGGGCATGTTAAAGCCTAATATCTCGACCATGGTTGGTGGATTATACAGGCAAGGTGATATCCGAAGGGATAAAGGGTTTACCATTTTTTACATTGGGATCAATGTTGGTGCTTTTTTATCCAGTTTGATCGTTGGTTATGTGGGAGAAGTACATGGATGGCACTATGGGTTTGGTTTGGCAGGTATAGGCATGGCGATGGGTTTAATACAATACCTTGTGGGTCAGAAATATTTGAAAAACGTAGGGAATTTTCTTGGAGTTTCTCAAAATGTTGCTGAAAAAGAAGCTATGAGCAAACCACTTACCAAAATTGAAAAAGACAGAATCATTGTACTTATGATTTCCTTTTTATTAGTGATTATATTTTGGGGTGCCTTTGAACAAGCCGGTGGCTTAATGAATATCTATGCCAAGGAAAAAACCAATAGAATGTTAATGGGTTGGGAAATTCCGGCATCTTGGTTTCAATCTTTAAATGCCATGTTTATTATATTTCTTGGTACTTCTGTTGCGGCTTATTGGGCTAAGAAAAAACTCAAAGGAAAGCTTTCAACCTCCTTGTATAAAATGATCCTTGGATTGATCATTATGGGAACCGGTTTCTTCTTTATGTCAGCAGCAGCTTCACAATTTGAGGCCAATGGCTCTTCTGCCATGTATTGGCTCGTATTGGCTTATTTATTGCATACAGTAGGTGAATTGTGTATTTCACCTGTTGCACTTTCCTATATTACAAAGTTAGCTCCTTTAAAATATGGCTCTCTGATGATGGGAATCTATTTCGCCATGACCGGATTTGGTAATAAATTAGCCGGATGGCTGGGAGAATCAGCTGAAGGCCTTGGAGAATTTACGGTATTTACCGGCATTGCGGTATTCTGCATTGTTTTTGGCGGCCTGGTGTTGCTTTTCAGGAAAAGGCTGGAATTACTTACCCACGGAGCAGAAGACGATGAACATGAGGTAACGGAAGAAGAGAAAATTGCATAAACAGAACCCCTTTTAAGAAATCTAATTCTTAAAGGGGGTTTTTTTAATATTCTAAATATTTAATTTATGAAAACGGATATAGAAAATCTATTTAAGGATACGGTCTTAGGGCACCCAGCAGGGTTATTTGTTTTATTTTTTACCGAAATGTGGGAGCGTTTTTCTTTCTATGGTATGAGAATTCTATTGGTCCTGTTTTTAACGGCCCCACTAGTAGGGGATAATCCCGGGTGGGAATGGCCAAGAGAACATGCTTTGGCTTTAATCGGGACCTACGCTTCATTGCTATATTTAACACCAATTATCGGTGGATTTATAGCAGACAAGTATACAGGATATAAATGGGCGGTTGTCATTGGCTGTATAATTATGACTCTTGGTCACCTATCCATGGTCTTTGAAACACAATTTTCCTTGTATATGGGACTTGCCTTGTTGGTTATAGGAACAGGCTTCTTTAAACCTAATATTACATCGATTATTTCCACTATGTACAAAGGAAAGGAGTCCAAAAAGGATGGTGCTTACACTATCTTTTATATGGGCGTAAACGCTGGTGCTTTTTTCGGTATGATGCTTTGTGGTTATCTGGCAGAAAATTTAGGTTGGAGTTATGGCTTTGGTTTGGCAGGAATTTTTATGTTTTTAGGGATGCTTCAATTCTTGATGGCTAAAAATTTATTTGGAAATATAGGGGAAAGACCCAGCGTAATAGCTGCATCAGAAAAATTAAAAAAAGAGAATGAAACTGTTGAAGTTAAAGCAGAAAAAGCAGAAAAATTGAATCCTTTTACACCTCTTGATAAAATCCTTGTTACTCTTTCATCTATATGTGGACTGCTATACCTGTTTAATGACCCAATGTCAAAAGTTAGCGCTTCGGGTTTCCTTAACTTCTCTGTAGGTGGTTACGATGGGTCGACAGTAACAATATTATCTGGATTAGTTATGTTTCTTTATCTTTTGGTTTCTAGAGTAAGCAGATACGAAAGAGTCATAAGAGATCGCATTATCGCAGTTGCAATTTTTGGACTCTTCACTGTATTCTTTTTTGCCGCTTTTGAACAATCTTTAGGTTCCATGACGATTTTTGCCAGAGACTATACGGCGAGAAATTTAACCGGGGCATCCGCAATGATTTTCAAAATAGTAGATTCAATACTAACGGTTGGGCCTTTGGCAATTATAACTTGGGTTTTATTTTTATTATTTAAAAAAACATATTCTAAAATTCCTTATTCAAACATTATTTTAGGTATTGCTTTTTTAGGGCTATGGCTTATTGTGAGTTGGAAAATCAATAGAGAGTTTAGTAAGGACACTACGGAAGCTCCGGCATCTTGGTTTGGTATATTGAATTCGTTTTTTATCATCACACTTGCTCCTTTCTTTTCAAAATGGTGGGAAAGTAAATACAATCCAAGCGCTGCCATGAAATATGGGCTAGGGCTTATATTACTTGGGTTAGGGTTTGCAATTCTTGCTTTTGGTACTGCAAATATTCCTTCAGGGGCCAAAACAGCCTCTGTTAGCATGATTTTCCTTATCCTGGCTTATCTCTTACATACAATGGGGGAACTCTGTCTCTCACCAGTGGGGCTTTCTTATTTAAGTAAGCTCGTACCCGCTCGTATGATTGGATTTATGTTTGGTATCTGGTATTTGGCGATAGCCATTGGTCAGAAAACTGCAGGGACTATGGGTGGTTTGATAGACAAAATTTCAGAAGAATATTCTCTGAGTTCTTTCTTTTTGATCTTCACGATTATTCCTATTGCAGTTGGTTTTGTATCTATCCTGCTCAATCCGATACTTAAAAAATTAATGCATGGTGTAAAATAATCAGCCTCAAATTGTGTTTGAATATGGGATCATTTTAACAAATTTTTTAGATCCGATTATGTAATTTTGCATAAATCATGGCTACTAAGCAATGAAAATTAGAATACAATGAAGAAGATCATTTTTATAGTTGCTATGGTGATATCCACCATTTCTGCAGAAGCCCAAGAAAGCAAGATCAACTGGATAAGCCTTGAAGAGGCCGTTGAAGCTCAGGCCGTGAGCCCCAAGAAAATCATGATGGATGTTTATACTTTATGGTGTGGCCCTTGTAAAATGCTTGATAAAAACACCTTTCAAAACCCTGATGTGGTTAAATATGTGAATGAACATTATTATGCCGTAAAGTTCAATGCAGAAGGCAATGAAAAAATAAATTTTAAAGACTACCTGTTTGAGAATCCTGATTATGATCCCAACAGGAGTGGCAGAAATGCACAACATCAGTTAGCCGGGGCATTGCGAATTACCGCCTATCCCACCATTGTTTTCTTTAATGAAAGTGGTGAAACTTTACTTCCTGTGCCGGGATATAAAACACCCAGCCAATTGGAATTGTATTTGAAACTGTTTTTGAATGATGACCACGAAAAGATCAATACTCAGGAACAATGGGATCAATATCAAAAAGATTTTGTTTCGCAATTCAAAGGATAATCCTTTGTCATCAAAACGATCAAGGATAAGCCTAATAAGGCGATCCCAAGACTAACATTACTAAATTATTATTTAAGTGAATTATTTATCTGTTGAGAATATTTCCAAAGCTTTTGGAGATAGAATGTTGTTTGAAGATATCTCTTTCGGGATCAACAAGGATCAAAAAATTGGGTTTGTTGCTAAAAACGGAACCGGGAAAACCACGCTGCTTAACATCATTGCAGGTGATGAAACGCCTGATCAAGGCAATATCATCATCCGGAAAGATATAAAGGTTTCTTATCTGTCTCAAAAAGAAGACCTCAACGACGAGCTAACCATAGAAGAAGCCATCTTTGATTCAGATAATGCTACCCTGAAAATCATCGAGCAATATGAAAAAGCGCTAAAAGATCCTGATGATGCTGATGCTTATCAAAAGGCATTTGACTTGATGGAACAAAAGAACGCCTGGGACTTTGAAACACAATACAAACAAATCCTTTTCAAATTAAAACTGGATGAGCTTGATAAAAAAGTCGGGGCACTTTCGGGTGGTCAGAAAAAAAGGTTGGCTCTGGCTATTATCTTGCTGGACCAGCCTGATCTTCTTATCCTGGATGAGCCGACCAATCACCTGGACCTTGAAATGATCGAATGGCTGGAACAATACCTGAAAAAAGCGAATACAACGCTGTTCATGGTAACACATGACCGGTATTTTCTCGATCGGGTCTGCAATGATATCCTGGAATTAGACCATGGGAATATTTACAGGTATAAAGGAAACTACTCCTATTTTCTTGAGAAAAAAGAAGAACGCATCACAGCTGAGCAAAGTACCGTAGTTAAGGCTAAAAATCTATTTAAAAAGGAATTAGAATGGATGCGCAGGCAACCGAAAGCCCGAACAACTAAGTCAAAATCGCGAATTGATGACTTCCATCAAATCAAAGAAGTTGCGCATCAAAGAAGAAAGGACCACAAGGTACAGCTCGAAATCCAAATGGAACGACTTGGAAGCAAAGTTGTTGAGCTACATCATATTTCTAAAAGCTTTGACAAAAACTTGTTGATCAACAAATTTGACTATGTTTTTAAAAGAGGTGAGCGTATAGGCATCATTGGCAAAAACGGCACCGGAAAATCGACTTTTGTCAATATCCTAACTGGTGCGCTTTCACCTGATTCAGGAAAAGTGGTCATTGGAGATACCATTAAATTTGGTTATTATGCCCAAGGGGGTATCAGCATTAAAGAAGGGCAAAAGGTTATTGAAGTTATCAAGGAATACGGTGAATATATCCCTTTGGCCAAAGGAAAGGCGATCAGTGCCGGACAACTACTGGAGCGCTTCCTTTTTGACCGGAAGAAGCAATATGACTTTGTTGAAAAACTCTCAGGAGGAGAGCTTAAAAGGCTTTTTCTTTGTACGGTTTTGATCCAAAATCCCAACTTTTTGATCCTTGATGAACCCACCAATGATTTAGACATTGTTACCTTGCAGGTTTTAGAGAATTTCCTGTTGGATTTCCCGGGAAACCTCATTGTCATTTCCCATGACAGGTATTTTATGGACAGGATCTGCGATGAATTGTTTGTTTTTGAAGGCTCAGGAGTTATCAACGGTTTTCCAGGGAATTACTCCGACTACCGTATTTATGAAGATTCAAAACCAACTGAGAACGCCCAGAAAACTAAAAAAGAAGACAGTAGAAAAGCAGATCCTTTACAGGGGCAACTTTCCTTTAATGAAAAACGAGAATTCGGCAAACTTGAAAAAGATATTGCCAACCTTGAACGTAAAAAATCTGACATTGAATTGAAGTTTTCGAGCAATGAAATAATGCCTGAACATATAGAGGAAGCTTCTTTAAAATTGCAGGATATTATTGCAGATTTAGAGGTTAAGGAGGAAAGATGGCTTGAACTGTCAGAAAAAATGGAGGGCTAATACCTCTGATGTCAGCGAGAAATCAACAGGTAAGTTTCTACATCAAGAAAATAAAGTACGATGTAAAAAGCCCTTGCGAATCATATCTGTTGATTCGCAAGGGCTAAAAAGATAATTAGTTTAGTGGCAGTTGTAACCTGCTTCTAAAATCAGTTAAAACTTATAGGAATATCCTAAAGAAATTCCCATGCCAGGGCTTAAAGTTGAAAAGATTTGATCCTCAGCTTTATAAGACTGATAGCGGGTTTCCATTTTGCTATCAAGAACATTTTTTACCGAAAAATTAATAGTTGAGTTCTGCTCCTTTCCAAAGGATTTGTTCAAAATGAAATCCAAGCTATTGAATGGAATGGCATAAGCATCAGGTACATCCCCTGTACCAACAACTTGCAGGGTTTTTCCCTGTACGTTATAGTATAGACTTGTTTGCCATCCATTATCATTCGCATAGTTCAACCCAAAATTGATCAGATAAGGTGACTGGCCCTGCATGTCTCTTGTATCATTCAAAGACTCCCCATCTCGTAAACTTAACCTTCTTCTTTCCAATTCAGCATCCGTCATTTCCAATTCAGATTTAATCAAAGAAAAGTTCAGGTTAATACTAAAGTCTTCCAGTTTTTCTACAATAAACCCGAAGTTCTTTCTTAATTCAAACTCAGCACCATATACGATTGCTTTACCTGTATTAAGAGGAATAAATTGATCTGAGGCAGACAAGAAATAAGACATTTCGATCGGGTCCTTAAAATTCTTGTAAAAAGCACTTACGGCAAACATCTGGGCCCTTTCTCCAAAATGCTCCCATCTTAAATCCAGGTTATTAACGTAGGTGGGCTGCAAGTCAATATTACCATTAAAGGTCGTACTCGATATCGGATCAAATATTTGTGTAATGGAAGCCTCCTTAAAGGATGGCCTTGCAGTCGTTCTTCCATAAGCCAGCCTCAGATTCGATTCATCATTAAGGGCATAGATAAAATTAGCCGAAGGGAAGAAATCTGCCTTGTCCAAGATCTTCTCATTGTCTAAAATTATATTTCCCTGGTTATTGGTACCCGTATAATACAGATCAAATTTCTCAAAACGCAAGCCAACGATTGATTTCAACCTTTCTGTAATCTGAAATTCTTCAGACGCATAAACCGCCGCTATATTCTGAGTCGCATCAAATGTATTTGCTGGTTCAAAATTTCCTTCGGCAAAAGTTCCTTTTTGTGTATTTACGGTCCAAATATTTTGCGGGTCCAACAAGCGGTCTGCATCTCCTTCAAATTCTTGACCTGCACCTCCTTGGATCCTTAGCTGGTAGGCATCAATAGAAAAATCTCTTTGCTTGTAGGTGTAGTTACCGCCAAACAAGAGTCTTGCACGTTTCCCAAAAAGATCATGACGTTTGGTAAAATCCAATTTACCAACTAAGTTGATCTCTTCAAGATCTCTCCATATCCTTTGAGGGCTTCCTGCAGAACTCGGGCTTATAAAATATACATCATCTCCTGAATCATACTCAAAAGGTGTTACCCTGACATCTTTATCATTGATCTTTGAAATTGTCGGGGATACCTTCCATTCAATGTTCCAGGACCCGTCATCATTAGAATGTTTCCCGTTTAACAACACATTGGTGATCTGGCTTTGTTTGTATTCCAGGTTATCCTTGAAAATGGTAACCGCATCTGAAAACAAAATTTCCTGTCTTAAATAACCTGCGCTTGAAACACCGTTTTGAATATGAAGTGCCGACAATCTGTACTTGCTCTTATCCGTTTTAAAAGTAAGGCCTGCCATGACGTTCCAAAGCACATTGTTCTTTGCTAAATCACCTTTTTGCAGTTTATCCGGGTCCAGTTCATTTACACTTTTGTCTTCTGACTTTCTCCAGTTTCCGTTCTGGATATCCTTATAAAACAAATATTCGTTTCTATAGGAGGCCACGGCCTGATACCCTAATTTATTTCCCTGCCCAACATCATAAAGGTTTCCTGCGGTAAAACCAAAATTTGAATTCATAAAGCTGGTTTCATTTTGAGCAGCCATTTCCGGTTGGAATTGAGAAGTCCAATAGGACGTAGCAGGGTTGTTGTCACTAGGTGGTGGAATGTTGATGCTCCTCGGGATCGGTTTGGCACGCTTACCGCTATCAAATCCTAAAGGGTCTGACTTACTTCCCTTATAACTCAAATAATTTGAGTTAAAATGCATGTTTGAATTGTATTCAGCGCCAACAGAAATACTGTATTCCTCTTTGTTTGGAAAGTCCTTGGTGATAATATTAACGACACCCCCTGTAAAATCGGCAGGGTAGTCGGCCGTAAATGATTTTACCACCTGGATATTATCCAAAATGTTTGTAGGAAAGATATCTAATTGAATCGTATTCCTGTCTGGATCCAAACCTGGAATGTCTACGCCGTTTAAGATCGATTTTGTATACCTGTCTCCTAAACCTCTCACATACACATATTTACCACCCTGTACTGATACGCCAGGAACACTTTTAACAGCGCTTGCCGCCTTGCTTGCTCCAATTTTAGAAAAAGTTTGGGCAGAAATCCCATCCAGAAGGTTAATGGATTTCTTCTGTACATTCAAAATAGAAGCCTCCGTATTCTCCGCTGTTGTCGCCCTAACGACTACCTCTTCCAATTGATTGGACAAAGGGCCGATACTCGCGTCTAAATTTGTCGCCTCCCCTGCTTTTATTTGAACTTCAGAAATTTCTATTGTTTCATAACCAATAAAAGAAAAGGACACGGTGTAGACCCCTGCACCGAGTTTCAAACTATAATTTCCTTCAAAATCGGTTGTTGTTCCTGTGCCGGTTTCCTTGATAATCACATTGGCAAAGGGAAGTATGTCATTATATTCCTTGTCCATTACTTTACCAGCCAGTTCCCCCGTTTGTGAATAGATCAAATTACTGAATAATGTACATATGATCAGGTATAAAAATTGATTCTTCATTGTTGTCTTTCTTGTCTATTTAGTATAACAATTGCCCATCCGAAAAAAGATGAGCAATTGGATGTTTTTGTTTGCTTGCTAGTATTGTTAGAAAGCACCTTTCGCTTTTGCATAGGTCCAGTTAAACTGAGACACATCAGCGCCAACAGTTTCGCTTCCTTCTTCTACTTTTGTTGTCCATGCTGCTGCCCGTTCGGTGAAATCAGGGCTTAGAATTATTTTAGATTCGGTATCATTTCCATCTTGATCTTTAGCTACTTTTTCGGAAAAAATACTATTGTCGAAACCAACTACTTCCCAACCTGAAAAGGTTAACAAACCGTCTAAAAAGTTTTGAGCAACACCATTGTTATCCAATTCCACATCCGAACTTTCTTTAAAGCCATAAGCGTAAATATTGTTAGTTGCTCCCAGTGCTTTGCTTCTGTAATCAGCATACTCACCACCAGGGGTTACCTGATTTCCTTTGATCGTTGTATTGTTAATGGTAAATTGTGCCTGATAGGCTCCTTCAGGTCCATCAATTTCGAAAGCGTGGTCAGATGTTTCTCCTAAAACAACCAATGAATTGGTTACGGTACCTGCATAGGCCTGG
>JBFFLO010000077.1:0-9537 GCA_041554895.1 Lutimonas sp.
ATTCAATAAGCAGATGTCTCTTTTCTTTTTCAAAAACTTTCATAGCAATGTTTTTAAATATAGTTATAAAACGCATAATTCATAAATATATTGGAGGGCTAAGTAAGAGGTGAGCGTTCAAATTAATTTCTCTTAAGCACTATATGCGTATAGATTTACCTCCTGCAAGAATCAAATGATCTATTCATGACCTGTGTGACGCTGCCAATTTGATTCGGTAAATAATAAACATGCTTCGGACACTAAACCGACCCTTTCGTCCTGTTTTCTTGATCACTAACGCTTCTTTAGCTTAAATTCGATGGTAACAAACCAAGATAACAATGTGATTGATCAGCTGTGCCAAAGTCCTTCAAAATAAGGAAATAAACTCAACCAAAATTTCTCTAACCGCACAACTTTAACAGGCTTGTTATTGACAATTAACCCTATTTAATAACTAAAAACAAACACAAATGAAAAAATTGATTACTTGTTTAATGCTGCTGGCAGTTTTTACGATCAGCGCACAAAAATCTTATTGGACCAATTACACATTTATCGTAGAACCAGAAAATGAAGCTACTGTATTTAAGTTGATAGACGATTATTTCAAGGAACACAAAACCGAGGGAGTTAGCGTGAGCTTGTACGCCAATCACTTCCATGATGCTGATAACACTGCCACACATATGATTGTCTTTTCAGGTTCCCTGGATGCTCTTTCTGGCATGTATGCAGTAGATAGCGGTGATGCCTGGGATCTGCTTGGAGCAAGATTGGATCATCATATTAAAGATGGATCTGGAGCAAGAATGGGTACCACGAAAACCGCCTATGGTGATACTGAAGGTAGTTATCCGATACAACAATATTATATTTTGGATGTAGAAGATTCCAAAGCCATGGAAGAAGGTTTGACCAAGTTCAATACCAAGCATACTCCGAAAGGGGTTGTGATGATGGGCAACATTACTTCAGGGGTCTCACCGGAAGGCGAAAACCATTGGGTAATAGTGGGTCACAAAGATTTTAAAGGTGCCATGGGAGGTGCCAGCGCTGGCCTAACCGACAAGCAAAAAGCTGAACGTGATGCCGACTGGAAAACCTTCCAGGATAACAATGGAGGTGTCAGGCTGGTACATTCAGGTCTTAGGGTTCGACTGGGACAGTGGTAGAACCTCAATAATATGTATAAAAGATCCTCTGTTTCAGGGGATTTTTTTTTGCCAAAGCTGCCCCGGTATTTATTCTCATTTAGGGAAAGAAGAAAGGGCTCAAAGCCGTGGGAATAGCTAATAAGCCCTTTTTAAATTTTGTTTGTACAACTGCAATTTAATACATTTTTTTTAAGCTGTCTGATTTGAATGAATTTAGGAATTTAAAGTATTCATGCATTGCAGCATTAAAGAACCCTGACAGAAACAATCCTAACATCCGTTACAGGCCGGTCAAAAGGTCCGGTTGACACGGCAGCGATCGAATCTATCACGTTAATACCTTCAACCACTTCACCAAATACGGTATAGTTTTGATCAAGATGCGGAGTACCCCCGGTTGTTTTATATATATCGCGATGTTCCTCTGGGATGGTATACAGATCAAATTTCGTATAGTTCCTGGCTAAACTGCCAATACTGTCGGTATACAACCTGTACTGCTGTACATTTTCCTGATCAATAGCCTTTTGCAAGGAGTCAAGCAATGGCTTGTTTAGACTATCCTTTTTAAAATAATGTTGCGCCAGCCAGCCATTGATCCTTACTTCTGCCCTGTCGAGCAGGCTGTCATTAAATACTTTTCCCTGAACAATATAGAATTGCATACTGCTTGAAGCGCGCTCGGGATTGCCATCTCTCGCAGCTGCCAGCACGCCTTTTTTATGAAACAAATTTGGGTTGAATTCTGCATCTACCCTATAGTCAAGCCCTCCATTACCCAAGGTGTCGCCTGGTTTTGCATTTTTACTGTCAGGATCTCCACCTTGTATCATGAATTTTTCTATCACCCTGTGAAAAAGCAAACTGTCATAAGCACGGTCATTTGTCAGCTTAATGAAATTATCCCGATGCAAAGGAGTTTCGTTATAGAGTTCTATCACCATGGTTCCATGGTCAGTGATCATTTCAACTCTTTGTCTCGGTTCCTCTTTAACCTGGGGAGTTGCTTCTTTTTTATGACAACTAAAAACCACTAGGAAAAGGACAAATGTGAATGTAATTTTAAGGACTGTTTTCATTTTTCAATGATTTTTTTGATTGGTATAAAATACCATGCTTGTTGCATAACGCAGCAGGCTATGGTGCAGGAAAGATACGGATTTGGATTGATACCTTATTCAAGGTTGCAATGTAAAATTGAGTCATTGAAGCATTGATGCATTGCAGTATCGTAGCATTAAAAAACTACGACCAAACCACTGTCTCTAAAAACAAAGCTACCCCGTCATCAATATTACAAGATGTTTTGTGATCTGCCACTTCTTTGGCTTCAGCAATAGCGTTTTCAACAGCAACCCCTACCCCTACCGAACTTAACATATCCACATCATTGTAGTTGTCACCAAAGGCCATCACATTGTGTAGTCCCAGTTCAGGATATTGATGGTTTAACAAGGTTTCCAAGGATGTTTTTTTTGAAATACTTTTGGGGGAAATTTCCAGGTAAGTTGGCTTCGACCGGTATCCTATGATCTGATCATTAAAATTGCTTTCAATAAAACCGACCAGCGCATCGAGTTCAGCCGGTTCACCCATACACATGATCTTATGGGCACCTTTTCCTTCAGATCTCCAGTTTTTAAGTGTCATTTCAACAGCTTGCGTTACCGGTTTGACCTTGGTATTATTGCTTTCACGATTCGCCCAAAAATCCATTCCCGGAACATACCATTCTCGGCCGTGGTACAAACTGCTGTGAATTTCGGTGTCCGAACAAAAATCGACTAGGGCCTTGGCAATATCCAAGTCGATCTCTGTGCTGTGCACGATTTCTTCCCCGTCAATGATCAACCCCCCGTTGTAGCAGATCAATGGCAGGTGGGTGATCTCTAATTCCTGTTGTAAGTGCTCCATGGCCTGTGGCATTCTTGAAGAGATCAATATAAACGGCATATGAGCGACATCTTTGATCGCTGCAATGGTCTTGGTCGATAACTCCCGGTCTTTATTCAACAAAGTTCCGTCAATATCAGAACAGATCAGTTTGGTTTGCATGGAAATGGGTTTAGGTGGAGCTTATGAAAAGAAAAGTTTTTACTGCGATCAGGCGCTTGAAATTTTTTGCAAAGATAGTATATAATTGCGGTTTAAAAAGCAAAAAAAAACTCAAAACCGGCCTTCAGGTATTCATCACAATTTTGGTTCGAGCCATAGAAAGGACATGGCCAGCAAAAAGACGATAAAAAACCACCATGGCTCCATAGGCTTGACCCCTATCATCTTTTCCGCACTTCTTGTTTGCTCAGTGAAGTGTCTTTTGTTTTCAATGCTGTTATTAAAGGCCCTAAGCGAAGCCCATTGACTTGTATCGAGCACATAAAAGTTGAATACGGCCGTACTATCATGGCTCATCACCAATTGGTTCCAGCCTGTCTTTCGCGGAAACGTTGTTCCTCTCCAAAGCTCCTTTAGGTCTATGTCTTGCGCCATTGGGATTGAAGATCCTTCGCTGCTGTTGACCACAGGGTTTTCTATAACAGTATTGATTTCAAAATGGAATGGACGGTCCTGATAGACCATCATTTCATCCTGTGTCCAAACCGTTCCTGTTGCCTTACGCTTACTGATGTCACTAATGATATTTGACCAAATACCTTGATATTCCAGATCATTGCCTTCTAAAATCAACTCATAGGTGTTTTTAAGCACCGTTGTTCCTGTTCTGCCGGCTCCCGATCTTTTATAAGCTGTGATGATGCCTTCGCCTGATTGCTGAACCGGCTCCGTTAATACCTCCTTTTTAAACAGGTAAGGATATTTTTTGAAGCTGGTATTTGGATGATTTTCTAAAGTAACTTCTTTGTCATCCTGTTTTAAAAAAGAGAAATTAAGGAGGGGCATTTTTAACGTGTACATACTTTCATCCGCTTGAACAAAAACGCCAAGGCCATTTTCGGCAATTGCTTTTTCCAAAAGCTGGCGCCTGCTTTTTGACGCCTTTTGCAAAGAGGTCGCATCAATGATCAAAAGATCGGTCTCGCTAAGGGTCTTGCCTGTTACATCGATTGTTGCTTTTTGCGGGGTATTGAAATATTCATATTTATAGCGGGAGGTGCTGACCTGGCTCCTTACCATGACCCCATGGCCCGATGCTGCTAAAAAGTTTTTTAAGTACTTGGTTTCAAAGCTTGGGAATTGGTTGATGATCAATATGTTCAATTTGTCTTTCGGCTTTATAGCTACCGCTAATGGAGCAGATGACAGCTCATTTCCTAAACTATCCTTTTCGGTTAAAGTATACACGAATTTCCCTGCGACAGGATGCTGGGTCTTTAAGCTAAACCTTTGCTTGCTAAGAGCCCGAAGTGCAGTTGAATCTAAAACTGTACCACCCGGCCCTTTTAAAATCAATTGTTGTCCTTCCGGGGCTTTATGGTACGTTCCTTCCACGACAAAATCGCTCCCCACAACGTTTTCCATTTTATAGGATAAGCGCGATATACCCGGGGCTTGGTCACCGATCAAAAAATGTACCGAAGCCATATCCAATTGCCACAAATCAAAAGGTTGGAGCCCCTGCCCTAGAACAAATACCTCCTGGCCTGTTTCGATCTTCTCTGTAAGGTCCATGCCAGGGGTATAGGTTAGCATTTTAAGGTTCTTGTGCACTGCTTTTAAACTGTCTAAATCCGTCTTTTGATATCCGGGGCTTAAAATGGCCGTGTGTTTTTCCTTCTGGCTTATTTCTATATTGGGCCGCAAGGCAATCATGGCCAGCGCGCTCACGGCGATGAGCCCTACCACCGTTTTTATATAAAACCTGGTGCCCGCTGCACCTTTCCATTCCTTCCAGATAAACAGGAGCCATAATAACCCTGAACCCATAACCACCGGCCAGATCAAATGAGTTTGTCCCAATGTAACTTGATCAATCATAGGTTTCCAGTTCTTTTATAAACAATGTATGCAGCGTTCCAAGTGTGCTGCTTTTCTTTTCAGGAGTGGCACTAACGGGGGGCAAAGCTGCCAGTAAACCTTTTTGGACCCTGATCATTTCCTGTTTGGAAATTTGAAACCCCTGCCCGAGTTTTTTCAAATCTTGCAAGGTGCTTAAATAGTTGCCTGGCTCCTCGATCGCCAGCTCCGCGAGCTCATTGCCGGCTGCTTCAAACAGGACCTTATCATTTTCTGTAAGCAAAGATGCATGGCTGATCAGTCTTTCGAGCCTTTCAACAGATGATCGAATGGCTGGATAAAGCTCCGGTTTTTCTAAAGCTTCTGTTTTTTTATAACTGGCTACCTCTTTTAGATCTCCTGTAAGCCGTTTGTCCTCTTTGATAGGCGGCGGATCAAAGCCTATGCGATGCACATAGATACGTGCGCTGTTTTTTATATCCTGTAAGCGTTTAAGGATACGGTATTGCACCGGCAGTGATGCTTCGGGATGGTACAACCTGAGATGGAGTTCTGCGTCCCACATCTCATTTAAAGCCATCCGCAATTGGGCTTTTAATGATTTTGTATATAAGGTGGCCTCTTCAGGATCGTCGTGATCGTGTATATAGTCATGCAGAGGGTCTTCTTCACCCTCTTCTTCATGCGCTTCTTCTACCAAATTTGCTTCGTTTTCAGTATCATGGGCATGTTCATATTCCGAAAGCAAATTATCTTCTTCTTCTTCTTCATGGGCTTCTTCACTTGAATTGATCCCCAGGGTCGATTCATCACCCATAAACTCGCCATATTTGATCCGTAAAGCTTTTTGATCAAAGGCCAGCTCATTGCTTTTTGAATTAAACTCCTGTTTGGACAGTCTTGGCTTCTCCTTGATCAATTTTTCAGTATCAATGATCAGTTGCCGCTGACTTCTAAAGTAATCAGGCATCTGGTCAACACCCATCGAGCCGTCTACTTCAAACACATCACTTAGGGTATCCCTGATATGGGCAAAATAGGTTTCTCCTTTGCTGATATTGGGGTTCGGATATTTTGCGTCACTTACTTGTACATAAAAATACAACTCATCGCCAGGCTCCATTCCCATGTGGTCCAGGTCGATCTTCTTAATCAGGGTGGCCTTTTTGCTGTCCTTAGGGATAGCATTGTCAAAATTGAGTCGCTCTTCCCTGAACTTTACGGCTTCCCCTGACCCTTTGCTTACCGTCGCAATAACTGCAGCGCTTGCAATGCCATAATCATCTGAAACAAGGGCTTCAAAATTAAACTCCTTGATGTCATCAACCTCGAATGAAGTGAATTGTGACAGGCCCGATACTTCTATTGTGGGGCTCTGGTCCTCAATAAGCTCAAGGCTGTATAACTCCGAAAAATAGGCTGTTCCTAAAGTATCGACAAACTTGAAATTATAAAATCCTGAAGCTTCCGGCGCCGAAGAATAACGGTAAACACCTTCCGACAAAACCATCTCATTATTTTCCCCGGACTGTTGCAGGGTAACGGATTTGACCTTTTTATCAAACTGCAGGTTCCAGGTGATAACAGCACCCTGAAGTTCTTTAAGGTTCATCTCTGAAGTCCTTTTAGCAGCCTGTCTGGTATAGTTCGGATAACTGATATGTACCGACTGCGTTACAAGCAAGGGACGATCAGGTACAACCTGAGTTGAATCCACCGGGCTAAATAGAATACCTTTTTCAGGCGCAGGCTGACCGGTGCTTTTAAAAACATCAGCCACGCCAAAATAACTGATCAACACGGCAACAGGAACCATGACCATCAAGGTGATCAGGGGTTTTTTCAAGCTCCTTTCCGGACTCAGGTCGGCTATCGACGCAAGCAATTGCTTACCAATCTTTTCGCGTTGAAGCCTAGCCAACTGGGTCAATTCTTTTTCCTCCTGCAAAAGCAGAGAAGTGCTGTATTCCAAATCAGGGAGCTTTGTGTCCAGGTATCGACTAAGGTGCCCCATATCGTATTTCCATGGTTTCCATACCCATGATAAGATCAGAACGATGGTAATAAAACCCAGGGATGATATCAAAAAGTCTGAGGTGAGCCCATAAACCAAAATCGCGAAACTAACGCTGTACAGCGCTATTTCAACCAGGAATAGCAGCTGCCATTTTTTATGGATCCTTGTCAATATGTCTTGCCCTGATCTGATCATTGCTGCTTGTATTTTGATAAAATTCGCTCTATAGGAAGCACAAGTAATAAGAAGGCCCATAACCAGGATGAAATATCTTTGAACTGTTTTGGCTCTTTTGTGGAAATCAGACCACGTTTATTGACCTGTATCTCTCCCGGGTCCATCACGCGATTGTCAAGCGTTTCTATATCGTCAGGCAATTGTTGGTGCAACTCGAGCAGGACCATCAATTGACGCGGTAAATTCAACTCAAGGATATTCTCCGCATCCAGGTGGTGCCTGAGCAGGTATTCCTGCTTTGAAATGCCTTGCTCAATCAAATTAACAGCCAGGTCATCGGGTTTCCACAAAAGGGTTTTGCCTGGAAATGAAACCAGGGCTGTTTGTTTTAACCAAACCAAGCCATCAAATGCGCTTAAGTCAATTCCCTGGATATCTTTGACCGAACTAAGCTCGATGTCCTGGTTCAAATAGCTGGAAAGGGCCCCTAAGGCAGCACTTATATAGATTGCTTCGGCCGATAATTGTTCATCAGCAGCGATCAATATACGCTGGGTTTTACCTTGTGTCAAAGGTAATTTAACAGTCTCTTTATCTAATTTTATAAAAATACTATCTTTCTCATTATCAATACTTATAGTGTTATCATCTAATGCATAGGTTTCTTTTGTATATGTCACTGATTTTGGATCGCTTTTTATTGATGTCACCAGCACCTGGTCATTTTTTAATACGGCTTCAACAGGCGCGAAAGACATTTCACCGGCATCTATTTGAAGCCAATGTACAGGCAGGTCCAGACTGGGCCTCATTCCTTTAAAACCTGTCATAAGGCCTTTGGTCAGCACGATAATACTATCTGCTTCAAGGGTAGCCATCTGTTGAGACAGCTGCCAGTAATCTGGAGTCAATGATCTGCCTCTTTTTGCATGACGATCTACAATTAATGGAAAGCCCGGTTCCAACAACCTTAACTGGCTATCTGCTATGGTATCCAAAATGCTATGGACCTTTTCCGTCCCCAACAAGGAGGGCTCCACCAAATACGTAATGCTTCTTTCCGTTTTTAAAAGCGCAATGCGGGGCCCGGCGAGTATCAAAGCAATCAGCGTGATCATGATCATCCTCAACAGTAAGAGGAACCAATGATTCAACCTGATGCTTCTGGTTTGCTTTGGATGCAGTTCCCTGAGTAACTGTGTACTCCCGATCTTGATGGTTTTTACCTTCTTTTTACTCCAAAAATGGATGGCTACGGGAATCGAAAGCCCTAGTAAGGTCCAGAGAAAAAGCGGATTGAGAAATACCATCTTATAATAACTTATTGCGTCTTTTCAAAAACAGGTTCAATACTTCCTCTATTTTGTCATTCAATTTGAACAGCTCATAGCTAATGCCTTCTGAAAGCAGATCATTTTTGACCCCGGCCATCATGGCCTCTAAGGCATCCAGGTATTGCTTTTTGGCTGTGCTGGCCTCTACCTTGAGTTTGGCTCCGGTCTCGAGGTCCTCAAAAATCACATACCCCTGATAATCAAATTCAAGTTCGTGGTTCCCCATGATCTGAAGCACCACAACTTCATTTCTCACTGTTTTTAAACGCTTGATAAACTGGATGAGTTCTTCGTCATACTGGTACATGTCTGTGATAAAAAAGATTAGTTCCTTATGGCTCCTGTCATGAAGCTTTTGAGAGGCCATTTGATCTGCGGGCCACTTTCCCTGGCTTTGAACCTTGGTCAGTTCCAGGAGCAGGCGTTTGTAATGCTGTTTTTTTACCGTGGGATAAACACTTTGCAGATGCCGGTCGTTCAAAGCAAAAAGACCGACTGCATCTCCTTGGTTTTGTGCCAAATAAGCCAAAGATGCGATGACCACCTTGGCATAATCCATTTTAGAGATCCCCTCTTCTGTATGGAGCATGGACCTGCTCGAATCAAGTATGAATTTTACAGCAATATGGGTTTCAACTTCTGACTGCTTTAAATAATAGCGGCCCGACCTTGCCAGCATCTTCCAGTCAAGCAATCTCAAATCATCACCCGGTTCATAGCCTCTGTACTGGCTAAACTCCAGCCCCGATCCTACCCGGCGGCTCCTGTTTAATCCGGACAGATAACCGTCCACGATAACCCTTGAGATCAGGGCAAGCCCAGACACATTGTTGATGATCTTGGCCTGTAATAATTCGTGATAATCCTGTTTCACTTATTTTTTGTTCTTTTGAAAAAATCCCAGGTCTTTTAGCAGTTCCCTTGTTACATCATCAGAAGTAATGGCCTCTGCTTC
>JBFFLO010000078.1:0-9455 GCA_041554895.1 Lutimonas sp.
CAACAATTTCAATTCATGAGAGAGTGGTTCGAAGAGAAACAGGAAAAAAGGAAAAAGAAGGCCATCAAAAAAGGAGAAGAATTTGACGAAGAAGCATATGGCAGTGATATGGATATGGATTTTGGCGGGCCCGAAACGGTCATCGATCTGGATATCAATAACGAAAGGGATAATTATTTAAATCCAAAACATTTCAAAAAATACGAATATAGCTTTGGCGATGAAACTTCGCTTAATGGTGAAAGGCTTGTTACCATTAATTTTAAGGCTAAAAGGACGATTGACCACAAAAAGGACGCGGGAAAGATACTGATCAATACAGAAGACTATGCGATCGTATCGATAGAACAAACAGGAAAATTTAGCATTCCTTTTATTGTCAAACCGATATTGTTCGTCATTGGACTAAAGATCCAGAACCCCACGTTTGATACCGTCATTAGCTATCAGAAATTTAAAGACAAGTGGTACCCGCAGTTATTCCGTTGGGATGCTAAAATCAAACTCACCAAAAAACATACCTTCGACCCCAATGAAATCTCAGATATCAATATTGGGCAGGTATTCTTTATCAATGAACTTGATTCTATCGCCAGCCCGGTAGATGAATCCCATCGCTTCGATAAAAGAGAGGATATGGCCGATCAGGTGTATAATGACCTCAGTCTGTCTTGGGAACAATTGAACGTATTAAAGGATTAGTTTTAATCTGTTGACTTTTTAATACTTTGCTTAATCCGTAAAATAGCAGCCAAATTATTGCATATAATTCAGTTATTAAAGATGTACTTTTTAGTATATTTGTGATCCCTTTTTAAAAGGATATACATCATTCACTAAGATAAATAAACACATTTAGGGTTGATCATTTTTAATGTTCCTTCATACCTTTGAAAAACAACTGAAATAAACAGATGAAAACAATAAACGATTTTAATTTCGAGAACAAAAAAGCACTGATCAGAGTAGATTTCAATGTCCCTCTTGATGAGGCATTACGAGTAACAGACACTACAAGAATAGAAGCAGCGAAGCCTACTATCCTTAAAATCCTGGAAGATGGCGGTAGTGCCGTATTGATGTCTCACTTGGGACGACCAAAGGGAGTTGAACGAAAATTCTCTTTGAAGAATATCGTTGATTCGGTAAGCGATATTATAGGAGTTCAGGTAAAATTCGTCGACGACTGTATAGGAGAAAAGGTGGAAAAGGCCGTTGCAGAATTGCAGAATGGAGAAGTATTGTTGTTGGAAAACTTGAGGTTCTACGAGGAAGAAAAAGCGGGAGATAAGGAATTTGCGAAGAAATTAGCGAAGAATGGCGATATTTATGTAATCGATGCCTTTGGTACAGCTCACAGAGCGCACGCTTCAACGGCAATTATTGCAGAATTCTTTCCTGACAGGAAATGCTTCGGGTTGTTACTTGCCAAAGAAATAGAAAGTCTCGAAAAAGTATTAAGATCAAATGAAAAACCGGTAACTGCTATCTTGGGGGGATCAAAAGTATCTTCAAAGATCACGGTGATTGAAAATATTCTTGATAAAATCGATCATTTGATCATAGGAGGCGGTATGAGTTTTACTTTTATCAAGGCCTTGGGAGGACAAATTGGAAATTCAATTTGTGAAGACGATAAACTAGATCTTGCCCTGAGCATATTAAAACAGGCTGAAGAGAAAGGTGTAAAGGTTCATTTACCTGTTGATGTTGTCGCAGCTGATGCTTTCAGTAACGATGCAAATACCCAGGTGGTGGATATTTATCATATTCCTGATGGTTGGGAAGGCCTTGATGCCGGCCCTAAGACCAATGTTGGTTTTTCATTCGTTATCGCCCAATCAAAAACCATCCTTTGGAATGGCCCGGTAGGCGTATTTGAAATGAAGGCTTTTTCAAAGGGAACCATTGAATTGGGTAATGCCGTTGCGGACGCCACAGCAGATGGGGCATTCTCTCTTGTGGGAGGCGGTGACTCTGTTGCAGCGGTAAAACAATTTGGATTTGCCGATAAAGTAAGCTATGTATCAACCGGAGGAGGAGCCATGCTTGAGATGCTTGAGGGGAAATCATTGCCTGGCATTGAGGCCATCTTAAACTAAGCTATTTAAAATTAAATGTATAAATTTAAGGGTCTAAAATCTCAGTGTGGTTTCAGACCCTTTTCTGTATACAATGTCTAAATAAATAAGAGATTTAACCGTCATATGAAATATACTAAAATTCCTCAAACCGACATCAAGGTAAGCAAGATCTGTTTGGGCACCATGACCTATGGACAGCAAAATACGGAGTCGGAAGCCCATGAGCAATTGAATTATGCCATTGATCAGGGTATCAATTTTATTGATACCGCAGAGATGTATTCCATCCCGGGCAAAAAAGAGACCCAGGGAAGTACAGAACGCTATATTGGAAGTTGGCTGAAAGATCAAAAAAGAGAAGACCTGGTGGTGGCTACAAAAATAACAGGGCCCATGCCTTACTTCAATTATATCAGACCTGATTTAGGTTTTTCGAAAGAAGTACTTCATGATGCCTTACACAAAAGTTTAGGGCGATTGCAGACAGATTATGTAGATGTCTATCAATTGCATTGGCCCGAAAGAAGTGTTAATTTCTTTGGTCAAAGAAACTACAAGCACGATCCGGATGAAAAATGGCAGGATAACTTTAAAGAAATGATCGAAGCGCTTGATGGGCTGGTAAAAGAGGGTAAGATCAGGCATTACGGGGTCTCGAATGAAACTTCCTGGGGAGTCATGCGGCAGGTTAATGAAAGTAAAATTCATGGTTTGACAAGCTGCAAGACCATTCAGAACCCTTATTCCCTTTTGAACAGAACCTTTGAAATAAATTTAGCCGAAGTGTCACTTAGGGAACAGGTAGGATTACTTGCTTACTCACCCTTAGCCTTTGGTGTATTGTCAGGTAAATATCTTGACGGAAAAATGCCGGATAATTCCAGGTTAAAATTGTTTCCCGCTTATTCAAGGTACAGCAATCCACAGGCATTAAAACTGACAGCCTTGTATGCTGAACTGGCGAAAGAAAATAATTTAAGCCTTACACAATTGAGCCTTGCATTTGTTAATCAGCGCCCTTTTGTGACCGGAAACATCATAGGGGCCACGACCATGGAACAACTGAAAGAGAATATTAGTAGTATTCAGGTTACCTTGTCAGATGAGATCTTAAATGAAATTGACAGGATCCAGGACTTACAACCCAATCCAGCTCCGTAACAATGTATTTAGATAACTAAAAAATGAACAAGTGAGAAAAGGCTTTTTCATCCTGCTGTTTTTATTGGGTTTACCGGGTTTGGTAGCTCAGAATGATTACCAGCCTACCAAAGAGAATCTTGAAGCACGTGAATGGTTTGAAGATGCTAAGTTCGGGTTGTTCATTCACTGGGGAGTTTACAGTGTATTAGGTGACGGGGAATGGGTGATGAACAACCAAAACATTTCAGTGGATGCCTATGAAAAACTTCCGCTGTTTTTTAACCCTGTTGATTACAACCCTGAACAATGGGTGAAAATGGCCAAAGATGCAGGGATGAAATACATAACCATTACCAGCAGGCATCATGATGGTTTTTCCATGTTCGACACCAAAGCCTCTGATTATAATATTGTTGAAAGGACTCATTATAAAAAAGATGTGTTAAAAGCCCTTGCGGAGGCTTGTAAAAAAGAAGACATTAAATTATTTTTCTATTACTCCCTTCTCGACTGGCGAAGTGATGATTATTTTCCAAGAGGAAGAACAGGTAACGGAATTGAGGGCCGGGCTGAAACCGGTGACTGGAATAAGTACATCGCTTTTATGAAATCTCAACTCACCGAATTGCTCACCAATTACGGAGAGATTGCCGGAATCTGGTTTGACGGTCATTGGGATCAAAAAGAATGGGATGGTAAAAAATTTGGTGCTGTGAAAGTTGACTGGCACTACGACGAGATCTATACCCTGATCCATCAGCTTCAACCTCAATGCCTCATCGGAAACAACCATCATCTGGCTCCTTTAAAAGGAGAGGATTTTCAGATGTTCGAAAAGGATCTTCCCGGTAAAAACACCACCGGTTGGGGAACCAGTTCCGGGGATATTGGAGGCTTGCCCAAAGAAGTTTGTGAAACGATCAACGGCTCCTGGGGCTTTAATTTACAAGACAAAAAACATAAATCTGATAAAGAATTGATCCAATATTTGATCAATGCGGCAGGATATGGCAGTAATTTATTGCTTAATGTAGGGCCCATGCCAAATGGACAAATTCAACCCGAACACATAGCTTCGCTGAAAAATATAGGTGCATGGCTCAACCAAAATGGAGAAACTATCTATGGCACGCGCCAAGGACCTGTTGCTCCAAGTGAGGCTATGGTGTCCACACAAAAAGAAGGCGTAGTATACCTTCATCTTCTTGACAATAAAAAAGACAGTTATTTAATTCCTCATTTTAATGGGAAAGTCAAAAAAATGACCTTCTTTGCAAATGGTCAGAAAGTCATACATAAAGTGGATGAGTTCGGACTTACTTTTGCCATTCCCAAGGAAGTCAGAGATGACATTGATACCATCATAAAAATGGAACTCTAATCATTCTTCCCTAAAATAAAAGGAAGTTTGATTATTTGCAGTTATCCAATGACGTCAATTTGGATTTTGATCAATATTATGGAAATTGTTAATATCCTAGCTTTTGTCTTACTCTTTTAAGAACCACGTCGGCTACCAGGTGCGCCTTTTGGGCTCCTTGCTTTAAGATTTGGTCAACCTCATCAAGATGGCTCATATAATAATGATACTTTTCACGCTCATTCTTAAAGGTTTCGACGAGTAATTCATAAAAAGCTTGTTTGGCATGGCCGTAACCATAGTTTCCTCCCAAATAATTCGCCCTCATTTCTTCAATTTGTGACGTACTGCCCACCAATTTATATAGCGCAAAAAGATTGCAAGTATCGGGGTTCTTTGGATCTTCCATAGGTGTTGAGTCGGTTTTGATCTTCATGATTTGTTTCCTCAACTGCTTGTCTGTCAAAAATATATCGATGATATTCCCTTTGGATTTGCTCATTTTCTCCCCGTCAGTCCCAGGAACATACATGGTGCTTTCCTGAATTTTGGCTTTCGGTGGCACAAGTGTATCGCCCATTTGGTGGTTAAACCTGTTGGCTACGTCTCTTGACATTTCAAGGTGCTGTAGCTGATCTTTTCCTACAGGAACCACATCGGCATCGTACAAAAGAATATCAGCAGCCATAAGCATAGGATAATAAAAAAGACCCGAATTCACGTCCTCCAATCTATCGGCTTTGTCTTTGAAACTATGAGCTAAAGTCAATCGCTGGTATGGATAAAAACAACTTAAATACCAGGAGAGCTCAGTTACTTGAGGAACATCGCTTTGTCTGTAAAACACCGTTTTACTGACATCCACCCCAAAAGCAAGCCAGGTAGCGGCGGTACTGTAAGTATTCTGTCTCAATTCACTGGCATTCTTGATCTGGGTTAAAGAATGAAGGTCTGCTATAAACAAAAAGGATTCTTCATTTGATTCCTTTGACATTCTTATTGCGGGAATGATGGCTCCCAGTAAATTTCCCAAATGAGGAGTACCAGTACTCTGCACCCCGGTTAATATTCTTGACATGTAACTTTTTTAAAAAATTCAAGAGCAAAAATAAGGAAATATGCCTGAATACATCACGATTGGATCAGAATCTCTCTTTGTGTTTAGTCGGATGTCTCAATAGCTGAGTGCTTAAATTACTTTTTGATCAACCGCCCCACATAAAGTATGACGACAGCACCGGCTACTGCAGTTAGCAGAGAACCAATAAACCCCTCGCCGGTACTTAAACCAAAAAGACCGAACAACCAACCTCCAACAACACCGCCTATGATTCCCAGTACCATGTTCATAAGGAGTCCAAATCCGCCACCTTTCATGATTTTGCCAGCCAGCCAGCCTGCAATGGCTCCAATAATAATAAAATAGATAAAGTTCATCCTCAAAAATTTAAGTAGTTAATATCTAATAAATTTAAAGAAAAATATAAAGCATCTCGATTTAAACAATATTAAATCTGCGATCAGTCAAATTTTATTAATTTTGAATACTATGAAAAATAAGACTACTTTCTACGATTCCAAAGAAGAAACCGTCAATATCATCACGCACGGAATAGGTTTTATACTCAGTATTGTTGCCCTGGTCATTCTTATGATAAGTGCTTCTAAATACGGCAACGCAACCCATATCACTAGTTTTGCCATTTTCGGCGCAAGTTTAATTGTTTTGTATGCTGCTTCAACCTTATATCACTATGCTAAAAACCCAGAAATAAGGCATAAACTGAATATCCTTGATCACTCGGCCATCTATGTTTTAATAGCCGGTACGTATACGCCATTTACTTTGGTGGTTTTAAAAGGATGGGTGGGCTGGACCATTTTTGGCGTTTCATGGGGGCTGGCCCTGATAGGGATCATTTTTAAAGTTTTTTACTTCGGGAAATATGACAAGATCTCGACCATGGCGTATGTCTTGATGGGATGGGTTATTATTTTCGCCATTAAGCCTTTGATCGAAAATTTTCCCACACCCGGTTTGCTATGGCTCCTTGCCGGTGGTTTGGCCTACACGATTGGCGCAATACTGTACAGCATAAAAAGCATCCGGTTCAACCACGCCATATTTCATGTCTTTGTGCTCCTGGGGAGCTTTTGTCATTTTATGGCAATATTCCTGTATGTGCTCCCTGAAAGATAGCTTACTTTTCTTCCTTTTGGTGAAGAAACCTTGTGAGTTGCATCGACAGATCCAGAAGTATGATCTTTGCGTTACCGTTCCTTTCTATATGGTATATGGCATCCTCAATGGCCCTGTTGATATCTTCAATATTGGCACCATGTATAAAAGGGGCAAATTTTTCTAAATCAAAATTGCTCTCGTTTGACTCGAAAAAAACCAGTGAACGCGCATTATAATTTGTCAGTAAGGCTTGCCTGAAAAAATGAGAGCAGTAGAGTAAAAATCTTTTTTGTGCCTCTCTGCCGGTTTTTGCGATTTCCTCACTCCATCTGATCAAGTCCTGCACTATACTTGCGTCTCCTTTTGCCCTGAATGCCGCTCTCACCCATGTGACGAACCATCTTTCAAAGGCAAGTTCATTATCATCATGATGGAACAGATGTAATGCTTTGTTCCAGTTCCCATTTGATTGCTGTGCAATTTTTATCGCTTGATTTTCATCGACCTGATGCTTATTGGTCAATGCATCGATGATATCTTGTTCAGTGAGTGGTTGAAAATGAAGCACCTGGCATCTTGACAGGATGGTTTTAATGATCAACTCCTCATTCTCAGCTATTAACAAAAACAAAGTGCGCTCAGGTGGTTCCTCGATCAATTTCAATAGTTTATTGGATGCTGAAGCATTCATCTTATCCGCCATCCAAATGATCATCACTTTAAACCCTCCTTCATAAGGCTTTAAAATCAATTTCTTAACGATCTCTTCTGCCTCGTCCACTCCAATTTGACCTTGCTTGTTTTCTATTCCCAGTAATTGATACCAGTTAAATAAACTTCCATAAGGGGTCTCTTTGACAAATTGCCTCCATTCTTCCATAAAGGAATTACTGGTAGGATGTTTCTTGACCTTCTCATTTGTAGTTACCGGGAAGGCAAAATGCAGATCAGGATGCATGAGTTTTTCAAACTTCAGGTTACAAGAGGCATTTCCATTATCGTTCTCTCCCTCACTATTGTGACAAAGAATATATTGGGCATAGGCAATGGCCATGGAAAGAGCGCCACTCCCTGTAGGTGCTATAAATAATTGCGCATGGGGAATTCTCGCATTATCAACCGTTTTGGTCAAGTGATGCTTGATGTGTTGCTGCCCGATAATATCTGAAAATAGCATGCGAATGAATCTTAATGTACAAAGAAAACAAAAAGTTAGGATTTACACTGCTAAAGAAGGACTAATTTCAAAGTCATTGATTGTTTAAAAAAAACCTATTTTTGCAAAAAATGAAAACGGGTGATTTTAGTTTTTAAATGTTTTAACGGAAACTATTTCATCAGTTGCAATTTCAATTCATGGTTATTATAACATTACAGAGAAAAAAATGTATTGGCTGCAATTATTGTGTTGAACTAGCGCCAAAACAATTTCAAATGTCAAAAAAAGATGGCAAGTCGGTTTTGTTGCATTCAAGCGACAAAAAAGGGTTTTTTACCCTTAAATCACCAGATATGTCCATTTTGGAAGATGCTGCCAAGGCTAAGGAGGCCTGCCCTGTAAACATTATTAGCGTCAAGGAAATTTAGACTCCTGTTTGATTAATTTTAACCGATGTTTTTAGTTAATCATTATTGAGTATATTTACCTAAAATTTTTCGAACTTATATTGAGAATTTACCTGTTATGACATTGCTTGGTGCACAAGAAAGAACGATGATAGAATTCATTACAAATCAGGTAAATACCAATTCTCAATTCAAAATATAAACATATTATGAGCTGTACTTCGTGCTCATCCTCTATAGACGGATTGCCTCTGGGCTGTAAAAACAATGGCGCTTGCGCTTCTGGAAGCTGTGACAAAATGAATGTTTTTGACTGGCTTGCGAACATGTGTTTGCCCAACGGTCAAAAACCTTTTGACATCGCTGAAATCAGGTTCAAAAATGGAAGGAAGGGGTTTTATAGAAACACCAAAGGACTTCAAATTTGTATCGGGGATGTTGTGGCCGTAGAAAGCTCTCCAGGGCATGATATCGGTGTTGTATCACTAACCGGTGAACTAGTCAAGGTTCAAATGCGTAAAAAGAAGGTTGCTGCGACCAAGGAAGATATTGCCCAGATCTACAGAAAAGCTTCGGAAAAAGATATTGAGATCTGGACCATAGCCAGAAACAAAGAAAAAGAGGTACAAAGAAAATCAAGGCTTATTATCAGCAGGTTAGGACTGAAAATGAAATTGTCTGATGTTGAATTTCAAGGTGATGGCAACAAAGCCACCTTTTATTATACCGCAGATGACCGGGTAGATTTCAGGCAGTTGATCAGAGAACTCGCCGGTACTTTTAGCCTTCGGGTCGAAATGAAACAAGTTGGTTTGCGACAGGAAGCTGCTCGTCTGGGAGGTATTGGTTCATGTGGAAGAGAGCTGTGTTGTTCGACATGGCTAACCGATTTCAGGTCGGTAAGCACTTCTGCTGCACGATATCAGCAATTATCATTGAATCCTCAGAAACTTGCCGGGCAATGCGGAAAATTGAAATGTTGCCTTAACTATGAGTTGGATTCTTATATGGATGCACTCAAATCATTCCCGAAAACCAATGTTTGGCTGCAGACCGAGAAAGGCCCTGCCATTTTTCAAAAAATGGATATTTTTCAAGGATGGGTCTGGTATGCCTATAA
>JBFFLO010000079.1:0-9453 GCA_041554895.1 Lutimonas sp.
AAATACGTGAAGATGATAAAGTGGTTATCTGTTGTTTTCCAAAAACCATTTCGAAAGTTGAGCGATTCTTTAACTGATCTTTAGATGAGAAAATTCAATTTTAAGATCATTTTACAGCTCATGGGTATCCTGCTCCTTTTCAACGGAGGCTTTATGCTCATATCGGCCATGGTAAGCTGGTATTTTGGAGATGGAGCACTTAATGCCATACTTTTGGCAGGAAGTATCACACTGACCATAGGCTTATTGCTCAGGTTCGTTACCAAAGGTTTTGAAAAAAAGATCAAAAAACGTGAAGGTTATCTTGTGGTAACCCTGGGTTGGGTCACCATGTCATTATCCGGTGCCTTGCCCTATATGTTTTCGGGAGCAATTCCTTCTTTTACTGATGCTTTTTTTGAAACCATGTCAGGGTACACCACGACAGGTGCTTCCATCATGAATAATATCGAGATCATGCCAAAAGGCATTCTATTCTGGAGAAGCACAACCCACTGGATAGGCGGTATGGGAATCATTGTTCTCGCCATAGCAATTCTTCCCCTGCTTGGTATTGGAGGGATGCAAATGTTCGCCGCAGAAGCACCGGGGCCATCTTCAGACAAGTTACATCCAAGGATTGCTGATACTGCAAAAAGATTGTGGTTTCTTTATTTTGGGCTTACCTTGACAGAAGCCATACTCCTGAAATTTGCAGGTATGGGTTATTTCGATGCGATAAACCATGCCATGAGTACCTTATCCACGGGCGGATTTTCTACAAAAAATGCCAGTGTGGCCCATTGGAACGACCAACCCCTGATCCAATATATCATCATCCTTTTCATGTTCATCGCCGGAACCAATTTCGTGCTGAGCTATTTTGCGGTTAAGGGCAATTTCTCCAAATTCCGCAAGGATGAAGAATTTAAATATTATGCCACGATCATCATCAGTATCACAATTGTAACCACCCTGGTAGTATATTTTTATGCAAATGTTTCTGTAAATCCTACCGAGATACAGGCTATTGCCCACCCAATGCTATATGGGAAATTGGAAAGCGCATTCAGGCATGCCTTGTTCCAGGTAATCGCTGTTGTTACGACCACCGGATTCGTTTCGGCCGATTTTACGATTTGGACACCCTTTTTAACCGTGATGTTTTTAATCATGATGTTTTTAGGAGCTTCAGCCGGATCTACGGCAGGTGGGGTTAAAATTGTAAGGCACATCATTATGATCAAAAACGGCTTTCTGGAATTTAAAAGAAGTTTGCACCCCAATGCGATCGTTCCAGTGCGTTACAATACCAAAACAGTGACCCGAGGCATCGTATTTAACATTATGGCCTTCTTTATTTTATACCTTATTGTTTTTGCCGTTGGCTCACTGGTATTCAGTTTTATGGGCATTGATTTTATGACTTCTGTAGGAGCCGCTGCTTCTTCACTGGGAAATGTTGGACCCGCTTTTGGTGACCTGAGCCCTGTTAACAATTATGCCAGCCTGCCAACTTTTGGAAAGTGGTGGTCATCTATGTTAATGCTATGTGGGAGGTTAGAATTATTTACGGTTTTGATCATATTTACCCCTTATTTTTGGAAAAGCAACTAGGTTCAGAGTAAATATCCCTTTATTTTTATCGATCTTATAATTCTAAAGTAAATCCCCTTCTGATTTATTTTGTAAAATCAGTACCTTGCGACAAAGAAATGAGAACCTTTTATGAACATTATGAAGCCCTATATTCCGAAACATAAAATACGAATCGTAACAGCCGCATCGCTATTTGACGGACATGATGCCGCTATCAACATTATGAGACGAATAATACAGTCAACGGGAGTAGAGGTAATTCATCTTGGCCATGACCGAAGTGTTGAAGAAGTAGTCAATACAGCCATTCAGGAAGATGCGAATGCTATTGCCATGACTTCTTATCAGGGGGGGCATAATGAGTATTTCAAATACATGTATGACTTGCTCCAGAAAAAAGGAGGAGCTCATATAAGGATATTTGGAGGCGGAGGTGGCGTGATTCTTCCCAAAGAGATCAAAGAGCTTATGTCTTATGGAATCACGAGGATTTATTCTCCAGACGACGGCAGGCGCATGGGCTTGCAAGGAATGATCAACGATATGGTCGAACGATGCGATTACGACCCCTCACTTTTGCCTGAAAAAAAGGGCGCTATTGAGAAACAACTAAAAGAAAACGACAAAACCGTCATTGCGCGCCTTATCTCTTTAGCTGAAAATCATCCTGAGGTTTTTCACGCTAAATTCAAAGCACTCAGCACAAAAGAAAGCGATACTCCGGTCCTCGGTATTACAGGAACAGGAGGAGCCGGCAAGTCATCTTTGGTAGATGAACTTGTGAGACGGTTTTTAAGTGATTTTCCTTCGAAAAAAATAGGTATCATTTCAGTGGATCCATCAAAAAGAAAAACAGGAGGAGCTTTACTGGGTGACAGGATCAGAATGAATTCTGTCAATAATGACAGGGTATATATGCGGTCTTTGGCCACGCGGCAGTCAAATCTGGCATTGTCAAAGCATGTGAGCGAAGCGGTTAATATTTTAAAAGCAGCTTCATTTGATCTGATCGTACTGGAAACTTCAGGTATCGGCCAGTCTGATACTGAAATTCTTGATCATTCTGATTTTTCCCTATATGTGATGACTCCTGAATACGGGGCAGCGACCCAATTGGAAAAAATAGACATGCTCGATTTTGCCAATGTGATCGCCTTGAACAAATTTGATAAAAAAGGTGGGCTTGATGCCCTTAGAGACGTTAAGAAGCAATTTCAAAGAAACCACCAGCTTTGGGATGCCTCGGTTGACAGCATGCCGGTTTTTGGGACCATAGCTTCTCAATTCAACGATCCGGGCACCAACAACTTGTACAAACACATTATAGACAGGCTGGATGAAACCACGGCTAAATCATTTGTGACCTCCATGGAGGCAAGTGTTGACCAAAGTGAAAAGCTGTTTATCATACCCCCAAAAAGAGTAAGGTATTTATCGGAAATTTCTGATACGAATTCCCAATATGACCAATGGAGCAAAAATCAAAGTGCCCTGGCCCAAAAATTGTATGGCATCTACCTGACTTTGCAAAGTCTTTTAGACGGACCTGTGGACCTTGACTCTAACGGCCTGAACTTTTCATATACAGAGGAAGGTAAGGATGAAGGCACGACATCTTTGATCGACCGGCTACTTGCTGAATTCAATACGGTCAAAATGAACCTGTCTCCTCACAATTGGGAACATATCTTAGGTTTTGAAGCTAAAAAACAGGCCTATCAAAATGAGGTTTATCAATTTGAAGTAAGGAACAAGGTCATTGAAATAGAAACACATGCCACTAGCTTATCTCATTTGAGGATCCCAAAAATATCCTTGCCAAAATACAAGGCATGGGGTGACTTATTACTATGGATACTTCAAGAAAATGTGGCAGGGGAATTTCCATATACAGCGGGTATCTATCCTTTTAAAAGAACAGGCGAAGATCCCACAAGGATGTTTGCAGGCGAAGGCGGGCCCGAAAGAACCAATCGAAGATTTCACTATGTGAGTATGAATTCGCCGGCAAAGAGACTTTCTACTGCCTTTGATTCAGTTACGCTATATGGCCATGATCCTGATTACAGACCTGATATCTACGGAAAAATAGGCAATGCAGGTGTATCGGTTTGTTGTCTTGATGATGCCAAAAAGCTGTATTCAGGATTTGAACTAACCGATCCGATGACCTCAGTATCAATGACCATAAACGGCCCTGCACCGATGTTGCTGGGATTCTTTATGAATGCTGCCATAGATCAGGAATGCGAAAAATATATTATCAAGCACAATCTTGAACAGGAAGTCAAACGTAAAATTGAAGCAATTTATGACAAAAAAGGCCTTGGCAGGCCAAGCTATCAGGGAGAACTTCCTGAAGGCAACAATGGGCTTGGGCTCATGCTGTTAGGGGTTACGGGAGATCAGGTGCTGCCTTATGAAATTTATAAAGCGATCAAACAAGACACTTTATCCAAGGTACGCGGTACGGTTCAAGCCGATATCCTCAAAGAAGACCAGGCACAGAATACCTGTATCTTTTCTACAGAATTTGCCTTAAAAATGATGGGGGACGTTCAGGAATATTTCACGCATAACCATATTAGAAATTTTTATTCTGTTTCGATTTCCGGCTATCATATTGCTGAAGCAGGAGCGAATCCAATTTCACAGTTAGCCTTTACCCTGTCAAATGGATTTACCTATGTGGAATATTATCTCAGCAGAGGTATGGATATCAACAAATTCGGACCCAACCTGTCTTTCTTCTTTTCGAATGGAACAGATCCAGAATACGCTGTGATCGGAAGGGTTGCAAGACGGATATGGGCCAAGGCCATGAAACTAAAATACGGAGCAAATGAAAGGGCTCAGATGCTTAAGTATCATATCCAGACATCCGGGAGGTCCTTGCACGCCCAGGAAATCGATTTCAATGATATTCGAACGACTTTGCAGGCCCTATATGCCATATATGACAATTGTAATTCATTGCACACCAATGCCTACGATGAGGCCATCACAACCCCCACAGAAGAATCGGTAAGAAGGGCCATGGCCATCCAACTGATCATCAATAAGGAACTTGGGCTGGCAAAAAATGAAAATCCTTTGCAAGGCTCCTTTATCATAGAAGAACTAACCGACCTGGTAGAGCAGGCCGTGTATGTGGAATTCGATAAGATCACCGAGCGTGGAGGGGTGTTAGGCGCCATGGAAACCATGTACCAAAGATCAAAAATACAAGAAGAAAGCCTTTACTATGAAGAGATGAAGCATAATGGCCAAATTGATATCATTGGGGTCAATACTTTTTTGAATAGCAAAGGGTCACCAACCATACTCCCTCAGGAAGTAATTCGTGCGACCGAAATTGAGAAAAAATATCAAATAGAGGTCATAGAAAATTTACATGAGGCGAATAAAAAAGTATCCGATCAGGAATTGTTAAAACTTAAGGAAGCGGCCATCCGGAACGAAAACATTTTCGAGCAACTCATGGAAGCGACAAAAGTTTGTACCCTGGGACAAATCACTTCCTCTCTGTTTGAAGTTGGTGGACAATACCGTCGTAATATGTAATGCTCAGATCATCTATAAATGAATTAAACCAATTGAATTTCTTTTGTAGATTTACAGGAATAATTATAATTCAATGAAAAACAGACTACTTCTGATACTGCTTCTTGTTTTGGGCAGCCATCTATTTTCTTCATGTTATAAAACCAAAAAAAACGAATCGGACGGTTCAATGCTCAGCGAAGGCTATGTAAAAGAACATTTTGATAAAAAAGAAGTGGCGATAAGCATGCGCGACGGCATCAGGCTTCACACAACAGTCTATTCTCCAAAAGACACCTCACAGTCATATCCTATCCTTTTAAAAAGAACGCCTTACAGCTGCAAGCCGTATGGAGAAAATGAATACCCTTTGAACATCGGGCCCAACAAATACATGATGGAGCAAGGATACATAGTTGTCTATCAGGATGTAAGGGGGCGATGGATGAGTGAGGGCACTTATGATAATATGAGGGCCTATATTCCTCAGAAAACATCAGAAAAAGATATCGACGAAAGTTCCGACACCTATGATACAATTGACTGGCTGGTTAAAAATGTCGCTAATAATAATGGTAAGGTTGGAACCTGGGGTATATCCTATCCCGGTTTTTATGCCACTTATTCTGCCATTGATGCCCATCCGGCTTTAAAGGCTGCATCTCCACAAGCCTGCATTGGCGATTTCTTTTTTGACGACTTCCATCATAACGGAGCCTACTTATTGAGTTATTTCAGAGCTACCTCGTTGTTTGGGACACCAAAAGATCAACCCACTGACACTGCCTGGTACAAAAGGCCCGATTTGAAAACCGAAGACCAATACCAGTTTTTTTTGGATGCCGGCCCCTTGAGCAATCTCAGCAAATACTTTCAATATGAAGCTGTTGATGCTCCTGGTTTACAAAAAGAAAACCTGGTAGACGACTTCTTTTGGCAGGAACTTATTGACCATCCAAACTACGACAGCGTTTGGCAAAAGAAAGGCATTATACAGCACCTCAAAAACATCAAACCCTCAGTGGCTACTATGATCGTTGGTGGCTGGTTCGATGCAGAGGACCTTTACGGACCCTTGGAAACCTATAAAACAATTGAAGCAAATAACCCTGAGAACTACAATACTTTGGTATTCGGGCCTTGGGATCATGGCGGATGGGCCAGGTCGAAATCAGAAAATACGGTAGGTAATTATTATTTTGGAGATTCCATTTCTGATTTTTTTCAGCAAGAAATTGAGTCGCGTTTTTTCGAACATTTTTTAAAGAATAGCGGTGATCATAACTCTGGGCTTCCTGAAGCCTACGTATTCGATTCGGGTAAAAAAGCCTGGAAAACTTTTGACAGCTGGCCTCCTGAAAACATTTCCAAACAGCAATGGTATTTATCTGGAAATCAACAACTATCTAGAACGAAAGGTGTTGAGCAAAAAATAACATTTCTAAGTGATCTAAAAAAACCCGTTCCTTATTCAGAGGATATTAAAACGGTATTTACGCCTAGAAAATACATGACCGATGATCAAAGATTTGCTGCGAGAAGGCCTGACGTTTTGGTATTTGAAACACCTGTACTTGAAGAAGACCTGACATTGGCCGGAGACATTCTTGCCAGGCTCATGGTCTCTACAACGGGAACAGATGCTGACTGGATCGTCAAAGTAATCGATGTTCATCCTGCCGGCACCGCAAACAATAATGCAGCATTACAGGATCACCTCAAAATGAGCAACTATCATTTAATGGTCAGAAGCGAAGTGATGCGAGGAAAATTCAGAAACAGTTTTTCTGAACCGGAACCATTTCTTCCCAATCAGAAGACAGCCGTGAACATAAAACTTCAAGACGTATTTCATACCTTTAAAAAAGGCCATAAACTGCAGGTTCAGGTTCAAAGTACCTGGTTTCCGCTGATCGACCTGAATCCTCAAACCTTTGTTCCCAATATTTATAAAGCGAAAGAAAGCGATTTTAAAACGCAGTACCATACGGTTTTCACATCTTCGTCTGTTGAATTTACTGTTCTAAAATAATCTATGTTTCTTAAAAAGTATACAGGAAAGAGCCAAAGCATTAAAACCTTAGTGTTTCTGGCTGCACCTATATTATTCCTTTACCTTGTGTTTTTCGTAGAGCTCGATACAGAGAATCCAGCCATTACCTATACCCTGGCAGTAGCTTTGTTAATGGCCTTGTGGTGGGTTACTGAGGTAGTGCCCCTGGCAGTTACCTCTTTGCTTCCATTCGTGCTTTTTCCTCTCCTTGGCGTCATGAACGGGAAAGAGGTTGCATCGAATTATTTCAATGATATCATTTTCTTGTTCCTTGGCGGATTTCTCTTTGCGCTGGCCATGCAAAAGTGGAACCTCCATCGAAGGATCGCTTTAAAACTGCTGAACATTGTTGGTAACAGCCCGGCAAGGATCATGCTTGGTTTTATGCTGGCCACCTCGTTTTTGTCAATGTGGATATCGAATACCGCTACCACCATGCTTATGGTTCCAATTCTAATGTCCATTATTTTAAAACTTGAGGAACTTAACAAAGAGAATGGCATAAAATCATTTTCAACAGGCTTATTGCTGGCAGTAGCTTATAGTGCCTCCATAGGCGGTATTTCAACTTTGGTCGGAACTCCTCCAAACCTGTCCTTTGCCCGGATTTTCGCCATTTACTTCCCCGATGCACCTGAGATCTCATTTGCATCCTGGTTCTTTTATGCATTTCCAATTGTGGTCATTTTACTATCGATTACTTTTGGATACCTTTATTTGGTATTCATAAAAAATAAATCTGATGCCTGGACCAATATTGACATCGATTATATTGATTCAGAATATGAATCCCTTGGTCCTTGGATCGAGGAGCAAAAGATTGTGGCAGTCTTTTTTGGTCTTCTGGCCATACTTTGGTTTACCAGAGCCGATCTGAACTTTGGTTTTATAACTATACCCGGATGGTCAAACTTATTTCAAAACCCAAAATTTTTAAATGATGGAACAGTTGCCATTGCTATTGCCATTTTATTATTTCTGATTCCATCAAAAAACGGAAACAGCGAATTCATAATGGATTGGAAAACTGCAGAAAGTATTCCCTGGGAAATTATTTTGTTGTTTGGCGGGGGGTTTGCACTAGCTAGTGGGTTCAAAGAATCCGGGCTTTCCCTATGGTTTGGTGATCAGCTCATGTGGCTCAAAGACGTACATCCTTTTATCATTATTTTGTCGGTCTCTTTATTGATTACCTTTCTCACTGAACTAACGTCAAATGTAGCGACGGTAGAAACTTTTTTACCTGTTTTAGCAGGCCTTGCCATGAGTATTGAAGTAAACCCGCTGCTTTTTATGCTGCCGGCAACCATATCGGCTTCTTTGGCATTTATGTTGCCTTCTGCCACGGCACCCAATGCCATTATTTTTGGAACCAAAAGATTAAAGGTCCTGGATATGTCAAGCTCGGGCCTGGCCCTGAATTTTTTGGGCATAATAATAGTCACCGTAGCCTCCTATTACCTGGCAACCTTTATTTTTAGCATTTCATTGACAGAATTCCCCGCTTGGGCCGGTAAATAATTAAGAGGGATTTAACATGCTTTTTTATGAAGTTTTAATACCTTGGATCATCGATTTTTTATTTTATTGAAGGTATTTTTTATCATATTGTTCCTTTTTAGTTATGCCAACCTGTTTCCACAAAGCGACAGGTTTAGGAAAGGTGAAATAATAGATACGATATGGGTGGACAAAAAATTAGGAGAGAGTTTTTCCTTTTACATGCCTAAATCGTATGAACCCGATAAACAAACACCTATTATTTTTATTTTTGAACCTATGGCCAGGGGAACGACAGGTATAGATCCGTTCGTTTCTGCAGCTGATACTTATGGCTATTTGCTTGTTTGTTCCAACAATACTAAGAATGGCCCCTTCGAACAAAATTACCCTATCGTCGATAGGTTGTTTGCCAAAGTCTTCACGAGCCTTAAACTGGATCCGAAAAGAGTGTATACTTCAGGGTTTTCGGGCGGAGCAAGGCTGGCATCTTCTATCGCCATCAAAACCGGTCAAATTCAAGGTGTAGTTTCCTGTGGTGCCGGATACACCGTAAATTCAGGAGGGTTACCAAGCACACAATCCTTTTCTTATGCTACCATAATAGGAGAGGAAGACATGAACTATTATGAGTTGACTTTTACCCGTAAATACCTCACTAAAACAAAATTATCACACGAGGTATTTACTCCTGATATTGGCCACCGCTGGCCAACCCGTGATCAGATTCTAATGGCCTTCGACTGGATGCAATTAGAGGCATATAAAAACCTTTTACT
>JBFFLO010000080.1:0-9330 GCA_041554895.1 Lutimonas sp.
ACAAGAGAAGTCAGGATACAGGCCCAATATGACAGAAGCCTGGAAGTATTGACCTACCTTAAAGATTCGGGGCAGCAAAGAACAAAATCCGGAATTATGCTGGGCTTAGGAGAAAAAGAGGATGAAGTTATTGAAACCCTTCACGATTTGCATAAAGCAAAGGTTGATATTGTGACCATTGGCCAATATTTGCAGCCTAGTAAGCAGCACCTTCCCGTACATGAGTTTATTACCCCGTCTCAGTTTGAGAAATATAAGGAAATCGGACTTAAACTTGGCTTTAAATATGTTGAAAGCGGTGCCTTGGTTCGTTCTTCTTATAGAGCTGAAAAACATTTAGTATAGCATTATATCAAATTAACATATGATTAACAAAAATATTGATAATTTGGTACAGATTTTGATAGAAGGGTATTGGAGCAAGATTTCCCATTAATTTTGACTTCGTATGATTAATTTTGAGTTAGTAAGCTAAGAGCACCTCCAAAAAGGGGTGCTTTTAAGTTTTTAGAAGTTAAAAGAATAAAAAAGGATGGGTCACAATTTCAAAGAGGTCAATTCTTGAAACATTTTTATTGAAAATTAGGTCCTGATTTTACTTTTATTCATAAAACCTTCTTCTTAATAAAATTTTAACATTATAAATCGATTTTGGCACAAGATTTGCTCTTTAGTTATTAAAGCAAAATTCCCCACTAATTTTGTTTTCATTATGATTAATTTTGAGTTAGTAAGCTAAAAGCACCTTTTTAACGAGGTGCTTTTTTCATGCAATACATCGATAAATGATCTGGTTCATTTGCTAATTGTCTAACAATATATACATAAAACCTATATATTCATAATAAAAAACGTTAAAATAGCACACTTTATCAATTTAATTGGTAAATAATTTGTGAATACATTAATTATTTCTTATTTTCGAAACGGACAAAGTTACTCACAAAATTTTGTTCTTCATTAATGATTAATTTTGAGTTAGTAAGCTAAAGCACTTCTGTACCTAGAGGTGCTTTATTCTTTTTCATATCTATAACCTGCCAATAAACTTTTGAACAAGATCGCTGATCATATTTTCTGACGATTTCGCTGCAAGCTGAACAGCCTCATGAGAAACTTCTTCAATTTTTCCTTCAACACCAAGGTCAGTGATCACTGATAATCCAAAACACTCCATGCCCATGTGTTTGGCCACGATCACTTCGGGAACAGTGCTCATTCCAACGGCATCTGCACCCATGAGTTTAACCATACGGTATTCTGCCGGAGTTTCAAAAGTGGGCCCCTGTAAAGCGAGATACACTCCTTCCTTAACATTTATTTTGTTCTCAATGGCTATGGACCTCATTAACCTGATCATTTTCAGACTATAAGGCTCATGCATATCTACAAACCGCGGACCGAATCTCTCTTCATTTTCACCTCGTAAAGGATGTTCAGGCATCATATTGATATGATCTGTTATTATCATGACATCACCTACTTTAAATTCAGGGTTCACTCCTCCACAGGCATTTGATACCATTAACTTCTCAATTCCAAGCAACTTCATTACACGAATGGGAAAAGTTACTTCCGACATTTCCCAGCCCTCATAATAGTGGAAGCGACCCTGCATGGCCACGACGTTTTTTCCTGATAGTTCTCCATAAATTAAAGTGCCTGAATGGCCCGCTACCGTGCTCACCGGAAAATTTGGAATATCGTGATACGCTATTTGCTTCTTTATATTGATCTTATTCACAATGCCTCCAAGACCAGTTCCCAATACGATTCCAATATCAGGTTTATCTAGACCCAGATCCATTAAAAACCTCGCAGTCTCTTTAATTTTTTCGTACATAATTTTCAATTATTTCGTTAAATTTTTTTTCCCTTTCCAATATGACCATTTTGATGGGCAGATAATAGACAGGAAGCCGGGTCCCAAGAAAGCTCCTTACAAAGTCCTTTTCTGTCGTAAGGATTAGTTTTTTTTCACCACTCATGGCATTCAATACAGAAGTGATCTGCCTTTGCTGCTGATCGCCAATAAACTGATGATCAGAAAATTCTATATGCTGAATATCAAATTTATTTTTCTCAAGGAATTCGACTAAAGGTTTTGAATTTGCAATTCCGGTAACCAGTAATATCTTATATGCTCCCAATTCATTTAAAGGAATCGCATGATCATCAGCATATATCTGCTCATCATAAGCAATAGCGCTGAAAAATACTTCCTGATTCTTTTTGGGCGCAATCCTGTTGATAATATCTAAACGCTTCCTTTCACTTAAATCTTCAGGGCATTTACTCACCACGATCAGATCAGCCCTATCTGCTCCTTTTACAGGCTCCCTTAAATTACCCGTCGGTAAAAGGAAATCATCCGTATACAAATTGTCAAAGGCAGTTAAAAGTATATACATTCCGGCCTTTACGTACCTATGCTGAAACGCATCATCCATCAATATCAAGTCAACTTCAGGCTTAATCGTTTGTAATTTCTCAATGGCTCTTACCCTATTTTCATCAACAGCAACCTTAAGGCCCTTAAACTTACGGTAGAATTGAAATGGTTCATCACCAAGTTCCCTGGCTGAACAATCGGGTGTGGCTAAAAAGAATCCTTTTGTTTTTCTTCCGTAGCCCCTGCTCACCACTGCCGTATGATAAGACCCTTGACAAAGACGGATTAAATATTCTATGAATGGAGATTTACCTGTTCCTCCGACGTTAAGGTTCCCAACAGCAATTACAGGTATATCAAAAGATCTGGACCTTAAAATATTTCTATCAAAGGCTTTGTTCCTAATACTCATGATGAGTCCATACAAAAGAGAAATGGGATATAATATTTTTCGAATCAAATTCACCAAGGCCAAAATACAAAAATCCTTACGGATTATCTAAAAAGAAACGTAATCAACCACTTCGAGACCGTAACCTATCATACCTACCCGCTTACCTGAATACTTACTGTTTGAGATTAATTTGATTTTATTGATCTTCAGATCATGAAGGATTTGAGCACCTATTCCGAAATCTTTTTCATCCATTTTCAGCAATGGTTCTGGACTATCCTTACCCATCTCAATATTTTTAAGATACTTTAACCTGTTGATCAGGTCAAATGAGGGGTATTCCTGATTGATAAATACTACGGCTCCTTTGCCTTCCTTATTGATAATATCGAACATTTTGGCGAGTTTATCATCAGGGTTGTGCATAAGCGTGCCGACTATGTCATTATTGATCAAGGTCGAATTGACCCTGACAAGCACCTCTTCACCCATGTCCCAATTGCCTTTGGTAAGTGCCAGGTGTATCTGTCCGTTTGTCGTTTGTTTATAGGCACGCAAACAATATTTACCAAATCTTGTTTGAACGCTAAAGTCTTCGATTTTATCGATTAAGGAATCGTGATTCATTCGGTAGGCCACGAGATCTTCAATGGATACAATCTTAAGATTATATTTTTTAGCTACTTTCATCAATTGAGGCAAACGGGCCATTGTGCCATCCTCATTGAGTATCTCCACTAAAAGCCCTGCGGGTTGTAACCCGGCTAATCTCGCCAGATCAATCGCAGCCTCAGTATGCCCTGTTCTTCTTAAAACGCCACCTTCTTTTGCCCTTAAAGGAAAAATATGGCCGGGCCTTCCAAGGTCTGCAGCCTTGGTTTCACGCATTGTCAACGCTTTTACTGTTTTCGCACGATCATGGGTAGAAATTCCTGTGGTACAACCATGGCCTATCAAATCGACAGATACTGTAAACTGGGTGTTGTGCAATACTGTATTTTTACCAACCATTAATTCAAGATCCAGTTCTTCACACCTTGTTTCAGTTAAAGGTGCACAGATCAATCCACGGCCGTTTGTAGCCATAAAATTGATCATTTCGGGAGTTACCATTTCGGCAGCAGCTACGAAATCACCTTCATTTTCTCTGCTCTCATCATCTACCACAATAATCATTTTCCCAGCCTTGATATCTTCAATGGCTTCCTCTATGGTGTTAAGCTTGATAGCAGATTTTATTTTATTCTCCATAAATCCCGAATTATTTTTTATCTAATTTAAATATTTTATTAAAGAAATTAACCAGTGGCTGTAAAAATGCATCCAGGTTGAAAATACCTTTATCATTGGTCGCTCTTATCATCAATAATACTCCAAACGGAAGTAAAACAAATGTAGCCAGCCAACCTCCGATAAACGGGGATACCTTACTCGACTCTGCCATATTCTTGCCAAATGTTGATATAAAGAAATAGATCACAAAAATGGTAACCGCAATGATCATTGGAAGTCCAAAGCCTCCTTTTCTAATGATAGACCCTAAAGGCGTCCCTACAAAAAACAGCACCAAACATGCAATTGAAAAAGCAATTCTTTTGTGGAACTCAACATTATATCCATTGAGAATTTTACGTTTGTCTTTCAAGGTTTCTTTAAAACTTTTCAGGTTTTCCAGGTTTCCCTGTGCAGTGATATAAGCATTTTTTGCAACAAGCTTTTGATTGTTCTCCGTAAAATTATCAATGATCTCCGGTTTAAGGGGTTCTGCCTGAACAGTATCCTTCATAAGCTTGTCAGCTTTTAAAGTCTTATAAACACGATCTGCCCTGTTATTGATAAATTCTCGATAAGGAGTTTGCAAGGAGTCAATGAAAAAATCCAATTGTTTAAGACTCAGCATTTCCTTACCTGTTTTATATTTCACATCATCAGGATCAAAATCCCCTATACTGGAAACATCAATATTCACCTCATACTTGTCAAAATGAGCCTTTGTAAAAGGAGCCTTCGCCCTCGACTCGACCGAAGTCTTATTACCAATCATATCTTCAGCATAATAGCCATCTTCCAGGATCAGCGTTAGGTAACGACTGCCCTCCTCTGAGACGATCTCCCCTTTTTTAGCAGTGATCACCTTATTGTTTACTGTATTTGATCTCAGGTCATAGATCAATACATTTTTAAGAAGGTTATCATCTTCCCCGTATTTTTCTTCAAATTTGATGCTGTAATCCGGAATTTCCGTATTGAAAGTTCCGGCGACAAGAGCCAAACCAGGCTCTTTCATTTTCATGTTATAAATGAGGTTCTTTGATTTTAAAGAAGCATAAGGAAAGACATAATTCAGAAACAGAAAATTGGAAAAACTAAGTACCAGCATCAATAGGACCAAAGGCCTTATAAACCTCTGAAGTGATATTCCTGCTGATTTAACGGCGGCAAACTCATAATTTTCTGCCATGTTTCCCAGCGCCATAATCGATGATAGCAATATGGCTATGGGCAATGCCGTTGGCATCATCATCAATGCCATATACCCCAAAAATTTGAGTATGATCAGCAAACTAATGCCCTTTCCCGCAATTTTATCAAATTGTAACCATAAGGCCTGCATGATCAGTACAAACAGGATGATAAAAAAAGTTGCTAAAAAGGGCGCAAGAAAACTCTTAAGTATATATCTGTTTAAGATCTTCATACGGCACTATTCATCACTTGGTGACCAATTTAATTATTGATCATATAATTCAATTCTTCATACTTCTTTTGGTCGAAAGCAAATACTGACCCGTTTATTGGCTGGTTGGTCTTGATATTTTTTGCGGTCAAAATGGTACGCGTTTCGTTGACTCCAATCTCAATGACCTGATAGATATGATTATTTTTAATATCAATTCCTACCAGTATGTTCGAAATTTCGGAATTCGTATCTATAGGTATAAGGTTTATAAACTGTATTTTTTTACCATTAACCTGCTTTAATTCACCCATGGAATAAGTGTAACCACTCTTATAAAAAGAGTAAAATTTGGAAGGCGTAAAAGCGTTGTCTTCATCAAGGTCTGACTCAGAGATATTGACTTCCTCATTTTCAGGAATAATTGTATAGGTCCTGGAGCCATCATAAATCTGGGTAGAACCAAACAAGTTCACCACATATTTTTCCCCTTCCAAAATCACGTCACCCGACATTTCCTGTTTCACATCTTCTGCCTTATTATCGAGTACATAGTCAAAATCCATCGATAAATTCTGATAAGCACTCATTGTGCTTGACGCCTTATCTAAAACTGATTTTGCTGCTTCTTCGTCTTGAGCCAAAATGGTACCTGACAAAAAAACTGTCAATAAAAGTCCCATCCAAATACCTGATCTTAATCTAATTTTGTTCATCATCTAAAAGTTGTTGTAGGGAAACCATATCGGTTATAAGCACTTGTCTTGCCTTACTTCCTTCAAAAGGACCAACTATATTTGCTGCTTCAAGTTGATCAATAATTCTTCCCGCTCTGTTATAACCTAATTTTAATTTTCTTTGTAATAGCGATGCAGATCCTTGTTGTGCGATCACTACCAATCTGGCAGCTTCTTCAAATAATTTGTCTCTGCTTTCTATATCTATGTCAATACTTGTGCCATTCTCTTCACCAATGTATTCCGGTAAATTATGAGCAGTGGGATAGGCCCTTTGAGAGCCTATAAAATCTGTTAAATTCTCTACCTCAGGTGTATCAATAAAAGCACATTGCAATCTTGTCAGTTCATTTCCGGTAGAAATAAGCATATCCCCTTTACCGATAAGCTGATCAGCTCCCTGAGAATCAAGTATTGTTCTTGAATCTATCTTTGACGTTACACGAAAGGCCACCCGAACCGGAAAATTAGCCTTGATGATACCGGTGATCACATTCACCGATGGCCTTTGTGTAGCTACGATCAAATGTATACCGATGGCCCTTGCCAACTGAGCCAATCGAGCAATTGGAGCTTCTATTTCCTTCCCGGCTGTCATAATGAGATCAGCAAATTCATCTATGACCAATACAATATAAGGAAGGAATTTATGACCATTTTCAGGATTGAGCTTACGCGCAATAAATTTATTATTGTATTCCTTTATATTTCTTACGTAGGCGTTTTTGAGAAGATCGTAACGATTATCCATCTCTATACAAAGAGAATTCAGGGTATTGATAACCATCTTGGTATCGGTGATAATGGCTTCTTCAGTATCCGGTAGTTTGGCTAAATAGTGCCTTTCTATTTTATTGTACAAGGTGAGCTCTACTTTCTTGGGATCTACCAGCACAAATTTCACTTCTGCCGGATGCTTTTTATACAATAAAGAGGCCAACACTGCATTTAGCCCTACAGATTTTCCCTGACCGGTTGCCCCGGCCATAAGTAAATGAGGCATTTTTGCAAGATCGATCACAAAGGTTTCATTGGAAATGGTTTTACCAAGTGCTATGGGAAGATCCATATTGGTATTCTGAAACTTTTGAGATGACAATACCGATTTCATGGAAACAATCGAAGGCTTCTTGTTTGGCACCTCGATCCCAATAGTGCCTTTACCCGGTATAGGAGCAATGATCCTGATACCCAAGGCAGATAAAGACAAAGCAATATCATCTTCAAGATTCTTGATCTTCGATATCCTTACTCCTGCGTCAGGCACGATTTCATAAAGTGTAACCGTAGGGCCGATAGTGGCTTTTATACTGGCAATGCTTATTTTATAATTATTAAGCGTCTCAACAATTCTGTTCTTATTATTTTCTAATTCCTGCTTGTTGATATGTATATTTTCATTGGTATAGTCTTTAAGCAGATTGAGTTCCGGAAATTTATAATTGGATAATTCCAGTTTTGGATCAAATTCGCCGAAGTCTTTCACCAAACTGTTGGCAAGGTTTTTTTCTGCATGTTCTTCCAGCACAGGGCCCTCAACCTCAATCTCAATATCCTTTTCTATAGATGGTTTGCCTTCCAGGTGGCCATCAATATCAAGATCGCTTTTGTTTGATTCCGTAACCTTAGGTTCAAGAATCGTGGCTTCTTCTTCCATTGGTTCAACAGTCATCTTCTGGAACGAATCTAACTCCAGTTCCTGGTCATTTTCTAAACTATCATAGGTTGTTTCTGCAATAAAACCATCCTCGGTTATATCGTCTTCAAAAATGATATCCTTTTTGACTTTCGGTTTGTATTTTGGCATCCATGATTTGATCTTGGCCGGAGTGATCTTAAAGCTGGCTATAAGGAAAACAAATAAGGAAATCAACAAAAGCAACAAAACTCCTATCCAACCTATATAGATTTGAAGAAACTCATTAATCTCATAGCCCACCTTTCCACCCAGCAAGGGGTGTTCAGGCCTTAAATATGCCAATCCCAGAGAAAGCCAGATCATTGTCAACATACCATTAAACCATGGTTTGGACAACTGCTTGACAGGAATATTGAGAATAATATAGAGTCCGGTAAAAAACAGCAGAATGGGAAAGATAAAGGTGGCTACTCCAAAACCATCAAAGATAAAGAAATTACTCAAATTCGCGCCTAATTTCCCTAACAGGTTATTAGCACTAAGCGATTTATCTGAAAAACTCTCCAAGATGCTTTGGTCCTTTTTCCAATGCTGCAAAAATGAATAAAAGGATATCAGCAGGAAAATTGCCGATGAAAACACCAACACGCCAAAGACCAAATGCGTTTGCTGGCTTCTAAAAAAGGCCAGGACCCTTGATGGTTTTTTTACCTTTTTCTTAGTTCTGGAAGTTGTTTTTTTTCCTTTAGACATAGGTCACAAAAATACATAAATAATTTAGCTTACAAACCTACGTATTCAAATCGAATCTAAAGAAATTTTGGCAAGTATATCAACAGGCCAATAATAATGGCAGTAATCGCCGCAAAGCTAACCGCTCCGGCTGAAATATCCTTAATAAAACCGATGCTTTTGTGGTGTTCAGGATGCACAAAATCACATAGCTTCTCAATACTGGTATTCAAAGATTCCGCTACCAGAACAAGTCCGATAGCGAGAATCTGAAATAACCATTCGGTTTTTGAAATATCCATCCACCACCCGGCACAGGTAACCACCAGACCAATAGCCAATTGAACCATTATGCTGTGTTCCGTAGTGATCAAAAGCCAGACTCCCCTTATAGCGAATTTCAGGCTTTTGACCCTTCCCTTTACAAAACCATTTTGCTGATTATCCATGGATATTCTTTAGTCTACCTTACCGATAAAGCTGACTATAAGTTTACTTTAAAGCTGCCAAAGCGGCGTCATAATCTGGTTCCTGGGCGATCTCAGGAACTTGCTCAGTATAAGTAACCATACCTTCTTCATCGACGATCACTACAGCTCTTGACAGCAATCCTTTCATCGGGCCTGTCTTAATGGTTACCCCGTATCTGCGTCCAAATTTGCCATTCACAAAATCAGACAAAGTGATCGCATTCTCGATCCCTTCAGCCGCGCAAAAGCGTGAATGAGCAAAAGGCAAATCTTTAGATACGTTAAGGAC
>JBFFLO010000081.1:0-9309 GCA_041554895.1 Lutimonas sp.
GGGTTTGATTTTACCGAAGAGCAAAATGAGCGCTTAAAAGGAGTTAGCCGCGTCCGTTCTTTAGAGATTCTTCTGGATATTGGTAAGGTTCATCTCGAAGAAGATCAAAAATCAATATATCTGAAAGAGAAGAATGAACATTACCTGCAATATATTGCTAAAATGGACCATACGGAGATTTTACCAGGAATTGATAGCCTGTTGCATTATCTCAAGCTGAACAAAATTCCCTTTTCTCTTGGATCTGCGAGTAAAAATGCCAGGCTCATTCTGGAAACACTCGACCTGATTGATCTTTTCGATGCAATAGTCGACGGCAACGATGTCAGTACGGCAAAACCAGATCCGGAAGTATTCCTGATAGCTGCAGAAAAACTTGGCGTAGAACCTAAAGATTGCATTGTTGTAGAAGATGCGCAGGCAGGTATTGAAGCAGCTAACAAAGCAGGTATGACCAGCATCGGAATCGGGGATGCAACTATTTTGCGCGAAGCAGATTTTACGTTACATAACACGAATGGATTAACGATCGATTTCGTTCAGGAATTGATAGCTTAAATCAAAAAGACTATGAATTTAAATTATATAAAAGCCCACGAATGGAAAATTGTCGAGGAGGGGTTTAACAAAGAAAATGTTACCGCGTCTGAAAGTATTTTCAGTATTGGAAATGGCGCAATGGGACAAAGGGCCAATTTTGAAGAACATTATGGTGGAGAAACTTTTCAGGGAAGTTATATAGGAGGTATTTACTACCCTGACAAGACAAGGGTAGGTTGGTGGAAAAATGGCTATCCCGAATATTTTGCCAAAGTTTTGAATGCTCCGAATTGGATAGGCATCGGGGTGATTATCAATGGTAAAAAACTTGATCTGAACTCCTGCAATGTAATTGATTATTTTCGTGAGTTGGATATGAGGAATGGCGTCTTGACCCGTTCTTTTATTGCAGAGTTTGCAGATGGAGACATGGCGAAAGTTCATGTAACCCGATTTTTAAGTATGGATATTCAGGAAGTTGGTGCTATCAAATACAGCATCACGCCCATTAATTTTAAAGGAGAAATAGAATTCAGCCCTTATCTGGATGCCGGTATTATAAATGAGGATAGCAATTACGATGAGTTTTTCTGGGAAATATTAGAAAAGAAAGAAGCTGAAGACGAAGCTTATATCATGTCAAAAACATTGAAAACCGAATTTCATGTTTGTACGGGAATGAAAGTTGAATTAATTCTCAATGATTATATCATCAATATCGACAAGGAAGTAAAGACAACTGAAAAAAGCATTAGTTATGCTTATTCCACTATGGTGAACAGTGGAGATACTTTTTCTATGGTAAAATATGGAGGGTATACCCAGGGTATGAATCACCCAAACACTGAGCTTTTAAACTTTTCTAAACAGCAAATGAACAAAGCAGCTGATCTTGGTTTTGATTTGCTTATTGAAAAACAAGGCCAGGCATGGAATAAGATCTGGGATACTGCTGATATTACTATTTCGGGTGACATTAAAGCTCAGCAAGCTATCAGGTTCAATATCTTTCAATTGAATCAGACCTATAGTGGTGAAGATTCAAGGCTGAATATCGGTCCAAAAGGATTCACCGGAGAAAAGTACGGAGGAAGCACTTATTGGGACACAGAAGCCTATTGCATTCCTTTTTATATGAGTACAAAGGACAAAAATGTAGCTAAAAATTTATTGATCTACCGTTATAACCAATTAGACAAGGCTATTGAAAATGCTGAAAAACTCGGGTTTTCCAATGGTGCAGCCCTGTATCCCATGGTGACCATGAACGGAGAGGAATGCCATAATGAATGGGAGATTACTTTTGAAGAAATTCATAGAAACGGAGCCATGGTCTATGCGATCTACAATTATGTGAATTATACGGGCGATTATGACTATATCGTTTCTCACGGAATGGAAGTAATTATCGCCATGGCCAGATTCTGGAGCCAAAGAGCTACGTATTCAACTGATAAGGAGCAATATGTTATCCTCGGCGTTACCGGTCCGAATGAATATGAAAACAATGTAAACAACAATTGGTATACAAATTTTCTTGCAAAATGGTGTATTGAATACGCGCTCGAAAACCTTGATCTACTTAAGGATAATTATCCTGAAGAATATGTAAGGATCGTCGAAAAAGTATCCTTAAATGAAACAGAAATGGTTTCCTGGACCAAAGTTTCAGATCAAATGTACTTTCCTTACAATAAAAAGCACGATATCTTTCTTCAACAAGACGGGTTTCTTGATAAAGAGCTTATTCCGGCAGGTCAACTTCCCAAATCGGAAAGGCCCATCAATCAAAAATGGTCCTGGGACAGGATCTTAAGGTCTCCTTATATAAAACAGGCCGATGTTTTACAAGGATTTTATTTCTTTGAGAACCTCTTTGATCAGGAATCTCTTGAGAAGCATTTTGATTTTTATGAGCCCTTAACGGTTCATGAATCATCGCTGTCTCCTTGCGTACATTCAATTTTAGCAGCTAAAATTGATCGAATTGACAAGGCTTATGAAATGTATTTAAGAACCTCCAGGCTAGATCTTGACGACTATAATCATGAAGTACATGAAGGGCTTCACATCACAAGTATGGCGGGTACCTGGCTCTCAATTGTCCAGGGCTTTGGAGGCATGAGGAATTTTAATGACCAACTATCCTTCGATCCAAAGATTCCTAGAAACTGGAAATCCTATTCTTTTAAAATCAAGTATAGAGATCATATCATAAAAGTGTTCAAAAACCATGAAGGTTGTAAATTCTATAATGAGTCTGATACTCCCATAAGTATAACCGTTTCTGGGAAAGAAGTGACCATATTCAATAAAGACCTGGTAATTCTTTAATTTAAAAATCTTAATCCATGAAAAATATATTTTTGAGTTTGATGATGCTTTGGGGCGTTACAGTAATAGCGCAGATAGACCGTGTTGAACCCCCAAACTGGTGGGTTGGCTTTAAGGATTCCAGCTTGCAGTTACTCGTTAAGGGAGATGGCATATCAACCTATGTTCCGGAAGTGGAATACGCCGGAGTAAGTATCGAAAAGGTTCATAAGGCCAAGAGTCCGAATTATTTGTTCTTAGACCTTAAAATCTCTTCGGCAACTAAGCCGGGCATCATGTCGATTGTTTTTGACGCGAAGGGTAAAAAGAAGCTCAAATATGACTACGAATTAAAAGAAAGGTTAAGGCCTTCTGAAAATTTCGAGGGATTCAATAGTTCAGATGTGATTTATTTGATCACACCAGATAGATTTGCAAATGCCGATCCCGCCAACGACATTGTCAAAGGCCTAAAGGAAGCAAAAATTGATCGAAAAGACGATTATGCCCGCCATGGAGGGGATATCCAGGGAATTACTGATCATTTATCTTATATAAGCGATATGGGGTTTACCGCAATTTGGCCTTGCCCTTTGCTCACCAATGACATGCCAAGGACCTCTTATCACGGTTATGCAATTACCGATCTCTATGAAATAGATCCCAGGTTTGGATCTTTAGAGCAATACGTTGAACTCTCTTCAAAAGCAAGTGAAAAAGGTGTTAAACTTATCATGGACCAAGTCGCCAATCACTGCGGCATTGAGCATTGGTGGATGAAAGACTTGCCATTTGAAAATTGGGTTAATTATCAGGAACGATTTGAAGCAGGTGAAGAAACCGTGTACTCAAACCATAAAAGAACAACCAATCAGGATATCTATGCTGCAAAAATTGACGCTAAACAAATGACAGAAGGTTGGTTTGTAGATAGTATGCCCGATTTGAACCAGGACAATCCATTTATGGCCAAATATTTGATCCAAAATAGCATTTGGTGGATCGAAACGGCTCAACTAAGCGGCATTAGACAAGATACCTATCCCTATCCCGATAAAATATTCATGTCGAATTGGGCAGGAGCCATTATGAAGGAATATCCGAATTTTAGTATTGTAGGTGAAGAATGGAGTTATAACCCATTGCTTGTTGGCTATTGGCAGGATGGAGCCGATAACAAGGACGGTTATGATTCCAATCTAAAGTCAAGCATGGACTTTCCTATGCAAAAAAACATGGTGGATGCCATCAAAGAAGAGGAAAACTGGAACACCGGATTTGTCAAGATCTATGAAGGTCTGGCCAATGATTTTCATTATCCGAGCCCAAAAGATATCATGATATTTCCAGACAACCATGACATGGACCGTATCCATACACAATTAAATGAAGACCCTGTGCTGACCAAAATGGCTATGGCCTATATGTTGACCTTACCCAGAATTCCGCAGGTGTATTACGGAACTGAAATCCTGATGCAAAATACCGCTAAACCAGGCGACCATGGTTTGATCAGAACCGACTTCCCGGGAGGGTGGCAAGGAGATGAGGTCAATGCCTTCACAGGATCCGGATTGAACGAAGAACAACTTGATATGCAAAATTATGTGAAGACGCTTCTTCAATTCAGAAAACAAAATAAGGCCATACATGAGGGGAAAACCATTCATTTTTCCCCAGAAGAAGGGGTATATGTTTTGTTCAGGGTTTTGGATGACCAAGTCGTTGTACTGATCCTCAATAAGAATAAGGGGCCCTTTGAACTGGATCTTAAAAGATTTAAGGAAATGACCCTGGAAGATAAAGAACTGACCAATATTTTTACGGGCAAAACACTTACTTGGAAGACCAGTCTGACCCTTGATAAAAAAGGTGCCATGATTTTAACGACCACCAAATAAAATGTCCCGTTGTAAACTTTTAAATATTACTATAGTACTCTTTATTTGGCTACTTTACCCATGCGCTATTCAAGGTCAGGTCACTTTGATCGTGGAAGAACTTCCCAAAAACACACCATTGACTGATGGCATTTATATATCGGGAAATTTTGAGGGTTGGACAGGAGGCCAGGATATATATAAATTGACCCACGATAAGGGTCAGCATAAAATAACGCTTCCCATATCTGAGGAAACTATTCATTTCAAATTTACAAGAGGCACCTGGGAGTCAGTTGAATTAAATAGTGATGGGGGCCAACTTGATAACAGGTCTTTCTTCTTTTCCAAAAAGATAGATACGCTTAGAGTTGAAATAGCGCAATGGGCCGATCTTACCCCCAAGAAAAGCACAGCTTCCCATAACGTGCATCTGCTTGATGATTCTTTTGACATGTCACCACTGGATAAAAAACGAAGGATCTGGATCTATCTTCCGAAATCCTATAAAACTTCATCAAAGAGATATCCGGTGGTCTATATGCATGATGGCCAGAATCTGTTTGACCAATCATTATCCTATAGCGGGGAATGGGAAGTTGATGAGACCCTTGATCGTTTACAAAATACCGATAAACTTGAACTTATCATTGTGGGTATTGACAATGGAGGCAGTGAAAGAATAGATGAATATAGCCCCTGGGAAATTAATGGATATCCATCAAAACAGGAGGGTGAATCTTATATTCGATTCATCAAAGACAATTTAAAACCCTTTATTGACAATAATTACCGAACGCAAAGCAAGAGAGAACAAACTGCAATCATGGGTAGTTCGCTCGGTGGTCTTATTTCATATTACGCCGCCTTGCAATACCCTGATACCTTTGGAAAAGCAGGCGTTTTTTCTCCCTCTTTTGAAATGGCAACAATACGTCCAGATTTTAACAGGGATCTTGGCCCGCTAAAAGACAGTAAGATATATTTCATGGCGGGCGACAAAGAAAGTGAGCAGATGGTTCATAAAATGAGTCAGACCATCCAATTAATGAAGGATGCCGGTTTTCCTGAAAATAATATTAAATCGAAAGTGGTTCAGGAGGGTGAACATAATGAAAAACTTTGGCGTGAAGAATTCGAACCTGCCATTATGTGGTTGTTCCAAACTGATCTATAACATCATTTAAAGTATAAAAATAATCATCATGTATAAAAATGCAATACTTACTGTAGCCGCTTTACTTTTGCTTTTTACGGGCTGTAAAGAAAGTAATCAAGATTCAATATCAGATCAGGCACCTGAAATACCATTTTTATGGGAAAACGCCAACCTTTATTTTCTATTGACAGACAGGTTCAACAATGCTGATCCGACGAATGATATCAATTTTGAACGGAATTTGCCCACGGCACCCTTAAGAGGGTTTCAAGGCGGTGACATCAAAGGGATCACTGAAAAAATCAAGGAAGGTTATTTCAACGATCTTGGCATAAATGCCATTTGGTTCACTCCTGTTGTAGAGCAGATTCATGGAGGAACTGATGAAGGAACAGGTTTCACTTATGCCTTCCATGGATACTGGGCTAAAGACTGGACTGCCCTGGATCCAAATTTTGGGACTATGGCAGATCTTGCAGAATTAGTATCTGTTGCACATCAGCAAGGCATCAGAATTGTTATGGATGCAGTGATCAATCACACTGGTCCGGTTACGGAACAAGATAAGGTATGGCCAAATGATTGGGTCAGAACCGGTCCAAAATGCGAGTATAGCTCCTACGAAACTGCTGTTCCCTGCACTTTGGTCGAAAATTTACCCGATATCCTAACCGAATCAAACGAAAATGTTGCGCTTCCGGCAGAACTTGTCGAAAAGTGGAAAAAAGAAGGAAGATATGAACAGGAAATGGCGGAACTCGATGCTTTTTTTGAAAGAACTGGTTATCCAAGAGCCCCCAAATATGATATCATCAAATGGTTATCTGATTTTGTAAGAGACTTTGGTATTGATGGTTTCAGAGCGGATACTGTAAGGCATATTGAGGAAGACGTGTGGGCCGAATTCAAAGCCCAATGTGAAGTGGCTTTCGCTGACTGGAAACAGCAGAATGCTGACCAGGTTTTAGATGACAATGATTTTTATATGGTTGGAGAAGTGTATGATTATGATATTATTTCTTCAGGTAAAAGTTTTGATTTTGGAGATGTAAAAGTCAATTATTATGACCACGGTTTCGACAGCATGATCAACTTTGAATTCAAGAAAAGCGCTAATGAGAGCTACGAAGCGTTATTTTCAAATTATAGTGAAGTGCTCAACAATGAAACTTCAGGATTCCAGGTTTTGAATTACCTGACTTCTCATGATGACGGCAGTCCTTTCGATAAAGAACGAAGCAAGCCTTATGAAACGGCTACAAAATTATTGTTATCGGCAGGTTCAGCTCAGATCTATTACGGAGACGAATCAGCCAGGGGCTTGATCGTTGAAGGAACTCAAGGAGATGCTACCTTAAGGTCATTTATGAATTGGGAGGCTATCAGAACGAACCCTGACACCCAGGCTATTCTCGGCCATTGGCAAAAGCTAGGGGTGTTTAGAAGAGATCATCCTTCTATTGGTGCCGGTAAACATCAAATGATCAGCGAATCACCCTATGTTTTTGAAAGAACTTATGCCAGGGATAATTTTAAGGATGCTGTTGTGATCGGGCTGGAACTTGCAAAAGGAGCCAAAACGATTTCAGTGGGTAAACGGTTTAAGGAAGGTGAAATGCTCAGGGATGCTTACTCCGATACAACAACCAAAGTTAAAAATGGAATTGTGCATCTTGACACACCTTTCACAATAGTTTTATTGGAGCGTATGCTCCCTTAATTTTCTCAAATGAAAAAAAGAACCTTCTCTATATTATTCGCAATATTCGTCTTATTTTTCAGCTGCGAAAAAAACCATATTCCAAAAACCGTGGAAATGAAAGATAAAGAACATAAAAAAGTGATCTATCAGGTCTTTACGCGCCTGTTTGGAAATTACAATACGACAAATAAGCCTTGGGGTAGCGCAGAGGAAAATGGGGTTGGAAAGTTCAACGATTTCACCGAAAAAGCCTTGTCAGAAATTCGGGATCTTGGGGTAACACATATTTGGTATACCGGTGTTTTGCACCATGCCATGGTGGCCGACTATACACAATTCGGGATTTCAAACGATGACCCGGATGTTGTCAAAGGGAGAGCTGGTTCGCCTTATGCTGTTAAAGACTATTACAGTGTTGATCCGGATCTTGCTGTAGATCCCCGAAAGAGAATGGAAGAATTTGAAGCACTGATCGAAAGAACTCACGGGCAGGATATGAAAGTCATTATTGATATTGTTCCCAACCATGTAGCACGCAAGTATGAAGGGCTTAACAATCCTGAGGGTATATCCGATTTTGGCGCTAATGATGACAACAGTGTCGAATATCAGAGAGACAATAATTTCTATTATATCATAGGAGAATCCTTTCAAGTTCCTGAGTGGAGTAACAATTACAAGCCTTTGGGAGGAGAACAACACCCCTTGGCAGATGGCAAGTTTACTGAAGTTCCTGCTAAATGGACAGGTAACGGATCAAGGTTATCACAGCCACATGAAAATGATTGGTATGAAACCGTAAAGATCAATTATGGGGTCAGACCAGATGGAACCAAAGACTTCGATCCGCTTCCTGGTGGCTTTGAAAATATGGACTATAAAACGCATTTTGAATTCTGGAAGGATAAACACGTTCCTGATTCCTGGATAAAATTCAGAGATATTGCGTTGTTTTGGCTGGCAAAAGGGGTGGATGGACTGCGCTATGACATGGCCGAAATGGTCCCCGTAGAATTCTGGAGCTATATGAATTCATCTATTAAAATGCAATACCCCGAAGCCTTATTACTTGCCGAAGTTTATAATCCGGGACTATACCGTGACTATATCCATTTAGGAAAAATGGACTATTTATATGACAAAGTAGGATTTTATGACAGTATCAAGCATATGGTGCAGGGCCATGGATGGACAGATCATATCCCTAAAGTTCAAGAAGAAATTTTTGACATCGAACACCACATGCTGCACTTTCTTGAAAACCATGATGAACAGCGAATTGCAAGCCCTGATTTTGCAGGTTCTGCGGAAAAGGGCAAGCCTGCCATGGTGGTTTCCACAACAATAAGTACCTCTCCAACCCTGGTGTATTTTGCTCAGGAAGTTGGTGAACCGGGTGCAGAAAATGCTGGCTTCGGGTCTCCTACCCGAACTTCCATATTCGATTATATTGGCGTACCACATTTTCAACGCTGGACGAATCAAGGGCTGTTTGACGGCGGAGCACTTTCAACAAAAGAAAAAGAGCTGAGATCCTTTTATAAAAAACTCTTGTCATTTACCATCAATAGTGGGGCTTTGATGGGCAATTATCAGGAAATACATTACCATAACAAGGACCAGGACAATGCCTATGATCATCGTATATTTTCTTTTGTAAGGTGGACAGAAAATGAGCAATTGATCATCATTTCAAATTTCGATACTGACAATCA
>JBFFLO010000082.1:0-9281 GCA_041554895.1 Lutimonas sp.
ATTCATTATTCCCTGAGCAATTCGGATTACCTCCTTTCAGTCGGTGATCCTCCATTGAGGATAATACTAAAGTAAAATCCTTAAAAATGCTGCCGCATAATTAATTGATTCATTATTCCATGAGCAATTCGGATTACCTCCTTTCTGTCGGTGATCCTCCATTGAGGATAATACTAAAGTAAAATCCTTCAAAATGCTGCCGCATAATTAATTGATTCATTATTCCCTGAGCAATTCGGATTACCTCCTTTCTGTAGGTGATCCTCCATTGAGGATAATACTAAAGTAAAATCCTTCAAAATGCTGCCGCATTTTGGTCTTTTTTGTTTTCTCCCCATTATGAAAGCGGGCTTTCAATGGGGAGAAAACAAAAAATCCCTCCAAACATATGTTTGGAAGGATTTTACTTTGTCGGGGTGAGAGGATTTGAACCTCCGACCTCCACGCCCCCAGCGTGGCGCGCTAACCGGGCTACGCTACACCCCGAAATCAAATCTTAAGAAATAAAGACCCAAAATTGGACGACAAATATACTTGTGTATTCTTTCTCTTACAATAAAATTCAAAGAATATTTATCAAGATAGCGATCAAAGCCCCGATAAAAGAATTTCAGTAATATTTTTACCATAAAAATAGGACTTGTGATTAAAAAAAACGGCTGTCAAATAGATAACAGCCGTTTTAAACGCTTTGTTGGCATTTTAAAACACAAGTTCAGCTAATGCCATTTCTTCACAATCATTTTTTTCAACTGTATCACTATCTTTCTTATTGGAAATTGACACCCATTGTATCGATTTTTCATATCTGAATACCTTATTGTGCTGAGCAGGATCCATCACCATCAAGTAAATCCATTCATTATCAAGCAGGTTCTTTAAGTTGCTATTCCTTAAAAGTATCTCTGACACCCGGGCTATCGGTGCTTGTATCATAACTGACAATCTTAAGGGTTGGTGGTACATGGCATCATCCGATCTGAATAAGGATTGCAGTGGGAGCCCCATTTTAAGATCACCTCCATTCCCTTGAACGACGCCAAATTTACCTGTTATATTATGAGTGATCTTGGTACCGCCACCATATGTATTATTATCAACAGTTGAAAAGTAATAGTGGTTGTTGATCCATTGTGTTACTACCATCGGGCCTTGCATGATACCTTCCAATGCTTTGCCGGTCGTATCTGATTCCCAGTCATAAGAATGCAGGAAACAACGACTATCTAAGTTCGTGTTTTTGGTCAGGTTTCGGGGACCAACGATGAAGCCCGCATTTTTGGCAAGTCCCCATTCTGGTCTTGTTTCGCTCCAGTTGTTCGCTTTTTTTTGTGCCTGGGAAACACTGTTTCCTTTATCTCCAAGTCTATCTTGGGTAGCCGTCTGTTGTGCTTTTAATAAATTCTTTTTCAGGTTTTGAACGAGTTGTTTATGCGAATCAGGGACTTCTGAATCGAACAGCAAGATGTCATCAGTTGTCGTATTGTGCTCGGCACCAAGAAAGAGGGTATTCCCGGGAATAATTATACCATGGGCCTCCGCCAAAACTTGTCTGACTTCGGATAAATTAGCCAGTTTGGCCAATGTTCTCGCATTATGTCGCCCGGGGCTTGCCGCACAAGCCCCGCAATCTAAACTAGAACTAAATGGATTATTGGCTGAATGGCTTCCGTGTCCTGTAAAAATCACCAAAGGAGCAAACTGCTTCCAGCCCATCAGATCAAATGCCGATTTGACGATCCCTGCCTTTTCTTCTAATGGAATTCCAAACGTCGCAGTATCTTCATTGACAGCTGCGTTGATATCGGGAAGACACATTGTTTCTATATGGGAAGAATTTCGTTGCTTCATTCTATATATCCTTTCTGGCATCAAGGTTCTTGAAATCAAGGATAGTCCGTAAAATAAGCCTGACCCCTCCACATAACCGAAAGCAGAGGGCAACATGTTTTTCATCCTTTTAAGGAAGTAGTCAGCAAATTTAGAGATCTCATTTTTCTTTTTATAAGCTGAGAATTGTCTTCCTTTATTTTCTTGAGGAGTTTCTGAAACCTTATAGGCAGAAGACACGATAGGCGGACAGGATTTGCGTATGATACCGTCATTTGGATTTTCATAATCCATGGCAATACCGAAAAATCCGGCGTAGCCATAAGTTTCGTAATTGCCTTTTGATTCTATATGTCTTCGGATGAGTTCAGACCGCGTGTCGATACAAAAGACCATCTGTGCATCAGGAAGTTGATCTGCGACAGGAAGTTTGGCTGAAATGGATTCTTTTTCTAAAGTTTTGACCAATTCATTTTGCCAACTCTGTTCCCAGGCTTTCAACCAAATATATTGTAATTTGGGGATGAGGATGTTTGAAGCTTTTCGCTGATCAACGGGTAGCAACTCAACATTCAATTTTCGAGCTGTCCAAAGGCGGGCAGCTAAATAATCCATCAAGCTTATCGGATAGTCTTGTTGCCAGTCAGAACCCGATGCTGTGCGATGGTTTATATATCCTGTCCACCCGGGCAATGCAGCCAAATGGTAAGTAAAGATGTTGACATAATCATTTTGGGGGTAGCCTGTCAAAATTTCCTCCAAAGCTTCAAGGCTTGTTTTTGGAATATCTTTCAGGCAAGTATTGCCTATTTCCGAATCATAGACAGCTAAAAGTCTCCATGCTGCATAAAAGCCTTCGCTTTTAAATGGCATATCCCATTCTGCAAGGCCTTCATCCATAAAAGAAGACAACCATTTTGCCATGATGCGATCCACCTCGTGATTGCTATTGAGCGTTTCCAATCTTTTTTGGGATTCGATCATGGTCAAATACTGTTCCGGCGCTTCAAATAACCCGTTTTCTTTTAGAAGCCTAACCAATAGATCCGCATTGATATCTCCCTTTTCCCAAGCCTGCCGGTATAGTTTCGGCGCCGGAAAGGCATTCGCATTGAAATGCTTTTCCGCTGCACCTACAGCTTCCTGAAATGATGCGTTTTCATAACCTGATAATGGATTGGAAGCCACAAATGTGTATAAAGGCCAGGTCTTTCCAATGACTTTTGATGCTTCGTCAATGCTATCTTGTATGCGTTGGTTCATATCGCTTGTGATTTATACATTAAAACTGATTTTTTATAGGGTTGGGATATGTTCATTAATTTGACATATAACCAGGGGATTTTTTTATAAACACCTAATTTCATGATGAAGAATCCGATCAAGAAAATGATCCCGAATATAATTTGTACCCAAGATAAAGGCATGGGTTGAGCAATCATTGGCATATCAGACATAAGAACCGTAACACCATTATACATTAGGGCATAGATCACAATTCCAGTACTGAAAAGTATTGATGGCACTGCGATCTTTTGTCCTACTGAAAGACTTTGTTCCTTCACAATATTATAAGTGGCCTGCCCTACTGTGATTGCGACAATAAGCGTAAGGAAAACTCCACTGTTCCATTCCAATCCTTTTCCGGTAAGGTAGGCAAAAAGGAAAGCACCCAAACCTCCAAAAAGCAACACCGCAATCGCTTGAAGCGGTTTTATTTTTAACTGTATTGGTTTTTCGGGCCTTGTCTGTGCTATTTCCTCTCCCGAAGAAAGAAACAGATAGGCTTTATAAAACCCATGCAGAATAAGGTGAACAACTGCAGCGTTAAAAAACCCTAACCCGCATTGCATGATCATAAACCCCATTTGCGCAATGGTAGAGCAGGCCAGTTTTTGCTTCACATTGACTTGAAGAAGCTTGGTGAATTGCGCGATAATCGCGGTAAATCCACCAATGATAAATAGAATGTTTAAGGTATCTGAAGCAAACAAAAGAGTTGCGAACAATGCCAGTAAAATCCCTGCTCCGTTGACGAAACCTGCGTGCATTAAAGCTGAAGCCGGTGTAGGGGCTGTCATTGCCGACAACAACCAACGATGAAATGGATAGATTGCCGATTGCACAATGGCTGCCGCTATGATACAAAGTGCTGACAGCATCAGGATGTAAGGCTCCAATTTATCAACAACTAAAGATAATCCACTAAGCGTAAACTCTCCACTGCTAAACCCCAAAAGCAGCAGCCCGGCACTCAAAAACATTGTACCTGTTAAAAAATACCTTTGGGTGAATTTCGAGGCCTCTCTGGCCTCTCCCCAAGTCGTATCGACGCCTATCAATCTGGACATAAAAAATCCCATAATTAACCAACTGAACAATAAAAGAAGCATGTGATCAGACATAACCAATAGCATTACAGATAAGGTAAAGGCTAAGCAGAGCATCATAAACCGGGAATAAAACCTAAATCCTTTTAGGTAACTAGACGCGTAACTGCTTACGATGGCACTGAAAAATGTAACCATTGTCCAGATTAAAATTGTAAAGCCATTAATTCGAAGGATACTTCCCATTGTCCATTCTGGTATATCGGTGAAGTTAAAAACGAGATATAACAAGTTGCTGAAGAACAGAAGCCATAATAAGGAAGTGACGACTGTTGGCACAACTGCCTTCTTTACATCATCGTTTACGATCTCTTCCCTCCAGGAGGTGTTCAAATCAAAATTATTTTCAAGAGTCATTTTTAATTTTTTAATGATTTTTTTTGCATAAGATTCTAAATTTCCACAAACATTTGATTGTTTACGATCCAACTATTATCCCGGGAGCACATTAAGTCGCATCCGTAGATGCAGAGCCATCTCTCCCTGAATGAATTACACTTGATTCTCCTTTTATTTTAGCGAAAAAAACCAATCCCAAAATAAAGCTGCAGATCATTATCTTATCCAAAAAGATATGATTGTTGAAATAAGACATTGCCATAAAGAAAGCCAAGACTATTAAACCTGTTACCGGTAAGATTTTTGATTTTGTAAATTTCATGTGATGTTTTGAATTTAAGTGATACATTATTCTGCAACGCAAAGCTCCAGGGTTCCTTTAATGAACAAGTTCTGACCGAGCCCCCTTTTGCTATCGATGAATTCCCGGGCAATCTCCTTTTCCTTTTCAAGTTCTTGAATGCGGCCATCAAGTTGGTTCGTTTTGCATTTGTGGTCGCCTTCCCAAATTTGAAGTCTTTGGATCTTGTGAAAATTGATTTTTACATCAATCAGTCTCATGATGACATCCGACGCTTCAGAAGGTGTAAATTCCCCTTTGACCAGCTCAATTTTTTGGATTGCTTTTTCAATTTGCACCAATTCATTTGTTTCCATATTATTCGATTTAAAAATTAATTAGAGATTAAATATTTTTTTCCGGCACAAATGTTAAACATAATATTCATTTATTTTTATTTATATTTGTTATGTTATATATAAATTATATTTATGAATTACACACTGCATCAACTTCATATTTTTTTGAAAATATCTGAATTAAAGAGTATTACAAAAACTTCCGAGGCCCTGCATCTTACCCAACCCGCAGTGTCTATACAGTTAAGAAATTTTCAGGACCAGTTTCCGATACCATTGACCGAAGTTGTTGGAAGACAACTCTATATCACCGATTTTGGAATGGAAATAGCCCATGCCGCAGAAAAAATCCTTAACGAAGTACATGCGATCAATTACAAGACCCTTGCATATGAAGGGCAACTATCAGGCCGCTTAAAAATTTCAATTGTCTCTACAGGAAAATATGTTATGCCCTATTTTTTATCAGATTTTATGAAACTAAACAGAGGGGTTGAACTTATTATGGATGTCACCAATAAGTCCAGGGTAGTTGAAAGTATAGAAATGAATGAAGTCGATTTTGCATTGGTATCGGTTTTACCAAAAAATCTAAAGGTTGATAAGGTAGAATTAATGGAGAATAAACTTTTTTTTGTTGCCAGTAGCGAGTTCGATATTAAAAAAGGTCTCTCAAGAAAAAATCTTTTTGAGAAATTCCCGCTCATTTACAGGGAACAGGGTTCTGCAACAAGAAATTCCATGGAAACCTACATTTCGAAGAACAAATTTTCGGTAAGGAAAAAAATAGAATTAACTTCAAATGAAGCGGTTAAACAGGCAGTTCTTTCAGGTTTGGGATTTTCGATCATGCCTCTTATCGGCATCAGGAATGAACTGAAAAATAAAGATTTACAGATTGTTCCCATAAAAGGTTTGCCCATTAATACCGTTTGGAACTTGATATGGTTGAAATCAAAAAAACTATCACCTGTAGCCGTAGCCTATCTTGAATTTCTGAATTCCGAAAAAGAACGCATCATAAGCCAGAGGTTTGCTTGGGGCGATAACTTTTAGTTTTTGTTGCAAACCTTTATCTGTGCCATACAGATCTTATCAATTCAAAAATTGATTATCCCAGAAAAACAGGGGATCATATTGGATAATAGTCATGGTATAAATCTATTAAATTCGTAACTTAGGTTAACTTTTTTATAAGCTTTCGATGAAGAAGATTTTTATACGAGTACTGCCGTTGCTCTTTAGGCTATTCTTGCTATTCAATGGAATAGGATGGGCTTTAGACATTAATTTTAAAGCATACCTCTTTTCCAACACAGATCATGGAGCTCATATTCCTGATACAGATTTTGATTTAAATACCTTTTTTAAAGGAGTCACCATAGATACGGTTAGAATTGCCCCTGACATGAAACTGAAGGAGCTGTTATTAAAGGGGGCGTCTACTATGCTGCTTTAGAGGGTTTGGTTCAGAGGAGTACGTTTTAAGTTTATCTAAAAGCGTCAACCGTGCTTTAACTAAAATCATTTCTTTCACTCATGACTGAAAATGCATATTCTCTTTCTCCCGAAGATATTGCTAAAAAGTATCATACCGATATAGAAAACGGTCTGGATAAAGAAGCTGTTCAAAAGTATCAAATAACATACGGCGCCAACCAAATTCCCCAAGATGGTCCAAAGTCCAGGTGGAAAATCCTGACCGATCAGTTATTGGATCCCATCATTTATATTTTGACCATTGCAACTATCTTGGCATTTCTCTTTAGCGATTGGCTCGAAGCCATAACCATTCTTATCGTTATCCTGATCTCGGTTGCCATTGGTTTTTTTATGGAACTGCAGGCTGAACGTTCACTTGAAGCTATAAGGCAAATAGGACAAACCATGACCCATGTGCTGCGTTCGGGAAAGGTCCAAAAAATAATGGCCTCAGAATTGGTGCCCGGAGATATTATGTTGCTGAGAACCGGGGATGTTGTTACAGCAGATGCCCGGCTGGTCTTACAAGAAAACCTAACCATCAAAGAATCTGCCTTGACAGGAGAAAGTATCCCGATATCAAAAAACACCGAAAACCTGCCCCTTAATACGCCTATTTCAGACCAGAACAACATGCTTTTTAAAGGAACTATTGCTACGACAGGTTCAGGTAAAGCCATTGTAACTGCCACGGGCGCGCATACCCAACTGGGAAAGATCCAACAGATGGGTATAGAAGCCAAAAAGGAGATTACTCCTTTAGAAAAGAAATTGAACCAACTCAGCAAATGGCTCATCTGGCTCACCATGGTCTTTGCGCTACTTATAATTATTGCGGGCTATATTCGTGGCAAGGATCTCTTATTAATGATAGAAACAGGGGTAGCCTTGGCCGTTGCCGCCATCCCAGAGGGGCTTCCCATTGTTGCTACCGTTGCCTTGGCCCAAGGAATGCTGAGGTTATCTAAACGACAGGTGATCATTAAAAAATTAGAAGCCATACAGACCTTAGGGGCAACAAACATCATCTGTACTGACAAAACGGGAACATTGACGGAAGATAAAATGAAAGTCCAAACTATTTTTTTCGGGGATACCGAACTGCATGACGTCCGACAAAAGGCCAGGGAGGATTTTGATGTATTCAGGGCTAAAGAAGCCTTTCATCAAATTATGATGGCGAGTGTTCTCTGTAACAATGTCAGCCCTTTTGATGATAGCATGCTGGGTGATTCCATCGAAGTGGCACTTCTCGATTTTGCTTTACAATCCGGGCTCAAGGTAAATTTAATTCGAGGAAACAACCTTAAAAAGTTAGAAATGCCCTTCGATGCAGACCGGAAATTGATGGCTACCGCACATCAGAACAAACAGGGATTTGCTATTTATGTCAAAGGTGCATTTGAAACTTTGGCCACTATTTGTGACACTGTTTTAAAGGACGGGAAACCTGAGGATTTTACCAATAAGGAAGATTGGCACAAAAAAGTAGATGCACTGGCTTCACAAGGCCTTAGAACACTGGCCTTCGCATACAAGCAAGTGGAAAATACCCCAGTAAAGGAAAACCTGACAAATCAACTTGTTTTTCTTGGAATTATCGGGTTTATGGATCCCGCGAGGGAAGATGTCAAGAGCACTATCGATATCTACAAAAAAGCAGGGATCAAAGTCATTATGGTGACAGGTGACCACCTTAAAACCGCACAAAAAATTGCCGAAGAAGTCGGGCTTTTGAATGATGACAACTCCTCTAACATAGTTCTCCATGGCAACGAATTAAAAAACATCTTCAATGCTGATAATAAAATGACAGCTCAATTGCTAGATGCTACTGTTTTTGCCAGGGTAACGCCAAAACAGAAATTGGATTTAATAAGCTTTCATCAAAAAAAAGGAAATATTGTTGGAATGATCGGCGATGGCATCAACGATGTGCCGGCCCTTAAAAAAGCAGATATAGGGATTGCGATGGGCATTCGAGGTACTGAGGCAGCACGAGAAGTAGCTGATGTGATCTTAAAAAATGATAAATTTACCGCTATAGAACTCGCTATCAGGCAAGGCCGGGTTGTTTTTCAGAACATTAGGCAGTTTGTTGTTTACCTCTTATCATGTAATTTGGCCGAGATCATTTCTGTAGGTATAGCCGCTCTTTTGAACCTTCCTGCCCCCTTGCTCCCTCTGCAAATTTTATTTCTGAATTTGGTTACCGATGTCTTCCCCGCTTTGGCACTGGGACTCGGAAAAGGAGAAGAAGACATTATGAAGCAGCCCCCGCGAGATCCAAAGGAACCCATCATGACACGTACTGATTGGTACGATACAATGTTCTATGGATTATCCATCAGCATTTCTGTGCTTGGCATCGTGATCTATGCATATTATAGGATGAAATTAAATTGGCATATCATTAATAATATGGCCTTCTACACCTTGGTTTTGGCACAATTGTTCAATGTATTCAATATGCCGCATCATCGGGAATCATTTTTTAATAATGAGGTAACCAAAAACATTTGGGTTTGGGGCGCTATCTTTCTGTCTTTGTTCATTACCTGGAGTGCTTATATAACTGATCCCATTGCTGAAGCCCTATCA
>JBFFLO010000083.1:0-9011 GCA_041554895.1 Lutimonas sp.
ACCCGGACGGAACCTTGGTATATGGAAACTTCCTTGAAACAGTAACGCAGATCATGCCAATGTACATGATGAGAGCTTTTGGAGGAACATTATACCTTGTTGGTTTCTTGTTATTGGCTTACAACGTGATCAAAACAGCACAAGCAGGTTCTGCAGTAGAAGATGAACTGGCCGAAGCGGCTCCTCTTAAGAAAATTTCATCAGCGAGAGTCGCTGGAGAAGGTTTTCATTCCTGGCTCGAAAGAAGAACCATTTTATTCAGCTTCTTGGTTGTTCTCGCCATAGCCATAGGTGGTGCGGTAGAGATCATTCCTTTATTAACCGTCGACTCGAACATTCCAAAAATAACATCGGTCAAACCTTATACTCCTCTGGAACTGGAGGGAAGGGATCTTTATATAAGAGAAGGATGTAACAACTGTCATTCACAAATGATCAGGCCGTTCAGATCGGAAGTCGAGCGCTACGGGGAATACTCAAAAGCCGGAGAATTCGTCTATGATTTCCCATTCCTATGGGGCTCCAAAAGAACAGGACCTGATGTTCATCGCGTCGGTGGCAAATACAATGACAACTGGCATTTTAACCATATGCTGGACCCAAGATCAACATCTCCGGGATCTATCATGCCTCAGTATCCCTGGTTAATTTCAGATGATCTTGATATTTCGAAAACGGTGGATAAAGTTAATGCAATGGTAACCCTTGGTGTTCCTTATACACAGTTTGAACTTGACAAGGCCATATACCTGCTGAAGAATCAGGCCAAGGCTATTGAAAACAATTTGAGACAGGATCCTGAATTTGTGAAAAATTACGGAACAGCTCAAATAGAAAACAAGGAAATCATTGCCCTGATCGCCTATTTACAAAGATTAGGAACAGATATTAAAGCTGAATCAACAGAATAAAAGCAGTACTTATGTTAAAATATATAAAACATCATGTAGATACTATTTCCGGAGTTGAAATATATCCAATCATATCGCTGCTACTCTTCTTTCTGGTCTTTACCACGATGCTGATCATTGTATTGAAGATGCCGAAAAAGAATATTGAAGAACTTAGTAATTTACCATTAGATAATGATCTAAAAAACACACATCATGAGTGATAAAAAACAAATAAGTGGTTGGAAAAAATTCCTTCGATCAATGACCAAGGCCCATGAGCTTGGCCGGGAGGAAGAGATCATGACAGACCACGATTATGACGGAATCAAAGAATTAGACAATGTACTGCCACCTTGGTGGAAATATGGCTTCTATATTACCATTGCCATAGGAATATTCTATTATGTTCAGGTATTTACCAATTCTGAAAAGTACAGTCAGGAAAAGGAATATGAAACAGAGGTGGAAAAAGGAAAACAAGAAGTTGAGGCATATAAAGCTGCAAATCCAGAATTGTTTAAAATGGACGTGACCCTTTTGACCGATGAAGCAAGCCTTGAGGCCGGTAAGAAAAACTTCACCACCTATTGTGTTGCCTGTCATATGGCAGATGGCGGAGGCGGAATTGGCCCTAACCTGACGGATGATACATGGATTTTGGGTGGTGGTATGGAAAATATCCTTAAAACCCTTAATGAAGGCGGTAGAGCCGGAAAGGGTATGATTTCATGGAAAAATACATTTAATAATGATCAACTTCAACAGCTTGCCAGCTATGTAATTTCATTGAATGGCACCACCCCTGCCAATCCAAAGGCAGCCGAAGGAGATATCATTTGGAGCAAACAGTAGGTTCGCGTTTAGTTCTCGCTTAGGCGTACTGCTGTGTTTTTGATTTTTTTAGTTAGTAGTAGAAAAGGCTACTCTTGTCCTGAACAGACATTGTAGCCTTTTCAAATGCCCCCAGAATATGAATCAGACAGAACCAGAAAATTTTAGAGACAGTATAGCGACTATTGACAAGGAAGGAAAACGGAATTTTATCCATCCCAAAAAGCCTAAAGGCCGTTATACCAATTATCGAACTTATGTCAGTTGGTTCTTACTAGCCATATTATTTGCCTCCCCCTTTATCAAGATCAACGGAAATCAGTTTTTGCTTTTCAATATCATTGATCGTAAATTCAATATTTTTGGACAACCTTTCTGGCCACAAGATTTTTATCTGCTCGTCATGTCTTTATTGGTCTCGGTGGTGTTCATCATTCTGTTCACAGTGATCTTTGGCCGTATCTTTTGCGGATGGATGTGCCCGCAAACCATTTTTATGGAAATGGTGTTTCGAAAAATTGAGTATTGGATAGAAGGAGATCGCAACAAACAGATAAAACTGGATAAACAATCCTGGAATGCGGAAAAAATAAGCAAGAAAACGATCAAATGGAGCTTATTTGCCTTTGTTTCTTTTTTAATAGCCAATGCTTTTTTAGCCTATTTTATTGGTGGTGACATTTTGATTCAACACGTGAAAGACGGACCAGTCGCCCATGTTGATACTTTTGTCAAACTTGTTGTATTTACTGCTGTCTTTTATTTTGTATTTGCCTGGTTCAGAGAACAAGTTTGTATTATTGCCTGCCCATATGGAAGACTGCAAAGCGTGTTGCTGGACAATAAATCTATTGTGGTTGCCTATGATCATAAACGAGGTGAGAACAGGCAAAAATTAAGAAAGAACGAAGACCGGGAAGCAAAGGAATTTGGAGATTGCATTGACTGTAAACAATGTGTGTTGGTATGCCCTACCGGGATTGATATTCGCAATGGCACACAATTGGAATGCGTCAATTGCACGGCTTGCATAGATGCCTGTGATTCAATAATGGATACTGTTGGATTCGACCGTGGTTTGATCAGGTATGCTTCTGAAAACAATATTGAAAAGGGTGAAAAATTCACCTATAATACGCGTATTATAAGCTATATCGTGGTTTTAACGTTGTTGTTCTCCTTTTTTGTAACTTTATTGTTTCTTCGCAATGATGTTCAGGCTAATTTATTACATTTACCAGGTCAGCTTTATACTACTGAAGGCGAAGAGGTTAGCAATGTTTATACCTTTAAGCTTATCAATAAGACAAATGATACCTATGAGGATGTTGATATTCAATTGATCTCACATGAAGGCAAAATTGAAGTTGTTGGAGGTCAGGTAAATATCCCTAAAGGAGGACTGTATGAAGGTACTTTATTTATCAAGATCAATAAACGGAACCTGTCTGCCTCGAAAGAAAAAATTAAAATAGGTATTTATGCTAATGGAGAATTAATTGACAAGACAGATACCAATTTCTCTTCTCCGCTGCAGAACAAATAAATACTATAATAACAACTAATTATATGAAGTTTCGATTGAATTGGGGTACGGGAATAGTTATAGCGATGTTATCTTTTATGATCTTTATACTGTCTTTTGTGTATAAATCACTTGCCATGGAAGAATACCAGCATGAATTGGTATCAGAGGATTACTATAAGGATGAACTACATTACCAGGAAGAAATTGATAAACTGAATAATTCCCATTCACTAGAACAAGACATTGTACTGACCAGCTCCAAAGAAGGTGTTTTAGTTAGCTTCCCAAAAAATATCGTGCAGGAATCGATCGTTGGCTCCATCTATTTTCAGAGGCTATCCAATGAGAAACTTGATTTTACAGAACAGATCAAGCTCACTGGTCATCAACAAATGATCCCGGTTGAAAAACTGGTCTCAGGGAAATGGATTGTTAAAATTGATTGGGAAACCGGACAGGATAAATATCTTTTTAAAGAATCCTTGTTCTATTAATTGTTAAGGTTATTTTATACACAGCACTTATATTAGGAATATTAGGTAGTTTTCACTGTATTGGCATGTGTGGGCCTATTGCCTTTGTATTGCCAGTCAACAAAAACAGCAAACTACAAACCGCTTTTGGCACGGCCTTATACCATCTTGGCAGGATCTTGAGTTATGCTATGATCGGCTTGTTATTTGGCTTTCTTGGCAAAGGGCTTTATCTGGCTGGTTTCCAGCAACGCTTGTCCATACTTATAGGTATGGTCATGATTATAATCGTCTTGGTTCCAACCAAATTCCTGAATAAATTTCACCTGACCAGACCTCTGTATCTCATCATTGGAAAAGTCAAATCCAAATTGGGTCTTTACCTTAAAAAAAGCTCTCTAAAGGCGCTTTTCTCGATAGGGTTTTTTAATGGCTTCCTGCCTTGTGGGCTGGTTTATATGGCACTGCTTGGAGCCATTTCTACAGGTGACCTGTTGAACGGTGCTGCCTATATGGCCGTCTTTGGGCTAGGCACGATTCCTTTGATGACCGGAGCAGTCTACCTAGGTAATTTCTTAAAAGTTTCTGTTAGGAATAAAATTCAGAAAGCAATTCCTATATTTGTGATCATCATTGGCCTATTATTCATTTTAAGGGGGTTGGGTTTGGGGATTCCATATATCTCGCCAGCAGATACCCAATTACTGATTTCCAATGATCCTAATGCATGTATAACTGAATGATCTATGACCAACAATCCTGATAAAAAAATTACATCGGCCGAATTCAATGCCATCAAGTCTCATGATGATCTTTTTAAGATCGTTAAAGAAAAAGATATTGATATCAGTGACGTTTTATACCAAGTCCGCTATGAAAAGGAAAAGGAAAAACTACAGGTGGAACTTGTAAAATTACAGCAGTGGGTAAAAAAGAATAACAAAAGAGTTGCCGTCATTTTTGAAGGTAGGGATGCCGCCGGCAAAGGTGGAAATATCAGGAGGTTTACGGAGCACCTGAACCCCAGGTCGATGCGTTTGGTTGCCTTGAACAAACCCACTGACGTAGAAAAAGGACAGTGGTATTTTACCAGGTATATTCAGCATTTACCGAATCCGGGAGAAATTGTGTTTTTTGACAGATCATGGTACAACCGAGCAGTAGTAGAGCCCGTAATGGGGTTTTGCTCTCCCCATCAATATGATCAGTTTATGGTGCAACTGCCTGAGTTCGAACACATGCTTTATGAGGATGGCGTGATCATTGTTAAATTTTGGTTATCCATTACGAAAAAAGAACAACTCAAACGTTTTGATTCAAGAGAAGACAATCCGTTAAAGCGATGGAAATTCAGTCCGGTTGACAGAAAAGGGCAGGAATACTGGGATGATTATACAAAATACAAGGAAAAGATGTTTAGCAGAACCCATACATCTTTCAGCCCATGGATCATTGTTAAAACAAATATAAAGGAAACTGCAAGGCTGGAGTGCATGCGTTATGTGTTGTCGTTGTTCGAATATGACAATAAAGAAGACAATGAAGTTTCTCTATTACCAGATCCAAATGTGATCATGCGCTATTTCCGTTCCTTACATAAATACGATTAAATTTCTATGGAAACATTTTCTGAAAAAGACCTGAAAAAACTGAATTCCAAAAAGGGATTGAAATCAATTCTCTTGAACGAGACGATCAATTTACCTAAAACCATTAGGTATATAGATTATGAGAAAGAGTTAAAAGTTTTGCAAACTGAACTCATCAGACAGCAGGCATGTATCATTGACAAAAATATGCGTGTCATCGTGATCTTCGAGGGAAGGGATGCTGCGGGTAAAGGTGGTGCCATTCGACGGATAACGGAAAGGATCAATCCTCGTCATTATCGAATCGTTGCCTTGCCGAGACCTACAGAAGTAGAGCAGACACAATGGTATTTTCAAAGGTATATCCGGCAATTTCCAAAAGCAGGGGAGATCGTGTTTTTTGACAGGAGCTGGTATAACAGGGCCGTGGTAGAACCAGTTAACGGTTTCTGCACAAATGAAGAATACAGGCTCTTTATGAATCAGGTTAATGATTTTGAGAGAATGATCTCGGAATCTGGTATACTTTTAGTGAAAATCTATATGTCTATTTCCAAAAAAGAACAGGCCAAACGTTTCGAGGATATTCGAAACAATCCATTAAAACAGTGGAAAATGAGCAGGGTAGATGAAAGGGCTCAGGAGCTTTGGGATTCTTATACATTTTATAAGAGTAAAATGTTTGAAAACACAAAAAACGGAGGTATTCAATTTAAAGTGATCAAAGCCAACAGAAAGACAGACGCCCGGATCGAAGTTGTTGAGCATATGTTAAAAAGCATCCCTTATGACAGAAACAGGGAGATCTAACCCTTTTTCTTTGGTTTTCTGAACATAAAATAGAAACCCACTAATATCATGGGTATACTCAATAACTGTCCAGTATTAAGGTCCCAATCACCTCTTTGATCGACTTGAGCTTCCTTAAAGAATTCAACAATAAACCTGACAGACCATAGGAAGACCATAAAAAGGCCAAAAAGATAGCCTAATTTTTCTTTTTTATCTGTTTTCCAATACACGAACCATAGCACAATAAAAGTAATCAGATAGCCAAAAGCTTCATATAACTGGGTCGGATGCCGAGGAAAATCCTCTCCTAACTGTTTAAATACAAAACCATAATCTGTGTTGGTAGGCTTGCCAATGATCTCCGAGTTCATAAGGTTTCCAATCCTTACAAATACGGCACCACTTGCCACAGGAATAACGATCCGGTCCAATATCCACAACATAGGTTTATGGATCACTTTCTTTGAATAGAAATACATGGCAATGATGATCCCTATAGCAGCCCCATGACTCGCCAATCCCTGATAACCGGTAAACTGAAAGGGGTTAAACTTTACAGGTAAAAGCACTTCCAGCGGATTAGAAAAAAGAAATGCCGTGTCATAAAATAAAAAGTGGCCGATTCTTGCACCCAGCAAGGTGGCGATTACGGTATAAATAAACAAGGAATCCAGTTTCTCTAAACTTACTCCTTCGTTTATAAAGATCTTCTTCATGATCTGAAGACCCAATACAAAGGCGATAACAAACATAAGGCTGTAATACCTCACAGCAAATGAGCCTATTTTTACAAGCTCTATACTAGGATCCCAATCAATACTTAAAAACAACATTGGATTTTATTTTAGGCGTAAATATAAATGAAAGTACTTAATTAGCACTCCCCTTATTACGGTTATTATTTGCTTCTTTTTCAGGAACCGGATCATATCCGCTTCCTCCCCATGGATGACATTTTGATATTCTTTTTACGGCCAACCAGCCCCCTTTGAGCAGGCCATGAACTTTTAATGATTCAACAGCATAATGTGAACATGTAGGGGAATACCTGCAACTTGCCGGCGTATAAGGAGATATGGCTATCTGGTAGAACCGAATCAGCAATAGAAAGGGGAATATCAAAATCCTTTTAATCATTCGCCCCCTGCTCTTCATTATTAGTTAAAGGTATACGTTGTTCCTTCTTTTCCATCCTTTAATTGAATTCCAAAAGCCATTAATTCATCCCTTATCTTGTCAGATAAGGCCCAATCCCGGTCTTCCCTGGCCTTTCTTCTCATCCCGATCAATAATTGCACCAAACCATCAAGTCTGTCAGAATTGTCATCATTCTTATGCGCATTCTCCAGGCCAAGAATATCAAAAACAAATGTATTGACAGTATTTCTTAGAACTTCCAGGTCTGATTGAGTTAAAGATTCTTTACCATCATTGATCAAATTGATCCATTTCACTGCCTCGAATAGATGCGCAATTAGAATAGGTGAGTTAAAATCATCGTTCATTGCATCATAACACTTTTGTTTCCAGGAAGTCACATCAAGCGTTGATGTTGCTGATGCCTGCAACTTATTTGATAGATCAATGGCTTCCATCAGCCTGTTATATCCTTTTTCAGCAGCCAATATGGCATCATTTGAAAAATCCAGTATACTTCTGTAATGGGCCTGCATCATAAAAAACCTGGCCACACTCGGAGCAAATGCTTTTGAAATATTATCGTTATTCCCGGTAAAAATCTCTTCAGGAAGGATATTATTGCCAGTAGACTTGGCCATTTTTTTTCCATTCATGGTCAGCATATTACCATGCAACCAGTATTTAACTGGGTTTACATGATTACAGGCCTGTGCCTGAGCGATCTCACACTCATGATGAGGAAACTTAAGGTCCATTCCACCACCATGAATATCAAATTCTTCACCTAAATATTTGGTACTCATAACTGTACATTCGAGATGCCAACCCGGAAAACCTATTCCCCAAGGAGAGTTCCACCTTTGTATATGTTCAGGTTCCGCCTTTTTCCAAAGTGCAAAATCCTGAGGGTTTTTCTTGTCTGACTGTCCGTCAAGGGTTCTTGTATTCTCAATCGCATCCTCAATATTCCTTTTAGACAAAATACCATAATGCTCCTTTTCATTATATTTAAGTACATCAAAATATACCGAACCATTTACTTCATAGGCTAAACCGTTTTCCAAAATGGTTTTGATGGCCTCTATCTGTTCTAAAATATGACCAGTTGCAGTTGGTTCTATACTGGGTGGGAGAAAATTGAATTTTTTTAAAATATCATGAAAATCTGTGGTGTATTTTTGCACAATTTCCATAGGCTCCAATTGCTCAAGCCTTGCCTTTTTAGAGATCTTGTCTTCTTCAGAGTCATCTGTCAGATGGCCGGCATCAGTAATATTTCGAACATAACGCACCTTATAGCCCAAATGAAGAAAATATCGATAGATCATGTCAAATGACATAAAGGTTCTTACATTTCCGAGATGCACATTGCTGTAAACCGTTGGGCCACAAACATACATCCCAACATATCCCTCCTTAATAGGTTCAAAAGGTTCTTTTTTGTTTGTAAGTGAATTATAGAGAAACAATTGCTGCATCATTTATGATCTTATGATTATTGTGAAATTTCAAGTCTCAAATATAAGAACTATTACGACAACGTGGGGCAAAAAAAACATCCGAAAATTAATCCGGATGTTTTGATTTTAACCTTAACTTTCTCTATTTGATGGTAGTGATTTTACAATAATCCACGTCCATTTCCAATTTTGCATTTCTTGGCACTTTTATACGAATGGTTTTCTTGATCTTTACCTTTTGCCTGTCTCTCATAATTCTTTGAACCTCATATTCCCTTACCTTAGCGCCCTCCGCGATCATTGCC
>JBFFLO010000084.1:0-9009 GCA_041554895.1 Lutimonas sp.
ACATGACTCACTCTTTTTTGAGTCTTAATTGTGTACAATGGGTTTACCCATGACCAATAATCCAGGACCTTGGCTTCTGTAGGTTTATGCCCATACATCATTTGTAAAGGAATATTAAACCACTCACTGCTTCCATCCTGATAAGTGACCATGAGGTCTATGGGCATTGGCATGGCTCCTATGCGTTCTAAAGTTATGCTTTGATCATTTATGGACCGAACGGCATAATCAATGACCTTCGTCGAATTGACCCAATAATTCATATACCAATCCAATTGGATCCCAGAGACTTTCTCTGCCGTTCTTTTGATGTCATTTGGAGTAGGGTGGGTAAATTTAAAGTCTTCAAAATATTTCAACAAGGTACTGTCAAGGTTTTCTTTTCCTATGATATAACCCAATTGTGACAGAAAGACACTTCCCTTGCCATAGGACGAAACCCCATAAGCATAATTACTTTCAAAATGATCGGCATAGGTGGTTAAAGGTTCTTCCTGTCCGGCATTTACAAGGTAAAAATAACTGTTATAATCGCTCTTGTTGGGCAATTCCTTTTTCTGATCCATTACCTCGTTCATGGCTGCATCCGCAATATAGGAAGCAAAACCCTCATCCATCCAGGAATGTTTTATTTCATTGGTTGCCAACAGGAATTGAAACCAGCTGTGTGCCAATTCATGCGCCGTAGTGCCGATCAAGCTTCCCAGTTTTGCACCTCCTGCAATAAGGGTGCACATAGCATATTCCATACCGCCATCTCCTCCTTGTATCACAGAATATTGTTTATAGGGATATTGCCCAATATGTTTGTTAAAATAGGCTAGTAGCTTTTGGGTTTTTTCTGGTAATTTTTTCCAGTTTTCAACAACATCTGGCTTGTCATTTTTATACAAGAAATGCAGCTCAACATCGTTTTCACCCATTACTTTTTCGTGAATATAATCAGGATCGGCCGCCCAGGTAAAATCGTGTACATTTGGCGCAACAAAATGCCAGCTTAACTTATCACCCTTGGAGAGTTTCAATTTTTTAGTGGTATCCTCATAACCGTGTCCAACTTCCTGGGGGTTTTGTAAATACCCCGTGCCTCCGATGGTATAGTCTTTGTCAATGTGAATGGTCACATCGAAATCACCCCAAACCCCGTAGAATTCTCTTGCGATATATTCATTGACTTGCCAGCCTTCTTTATCATATTCGGCTAGTTTTGGATACCACTGTGCCATGCTAAGGGCAACTCCATCAGTGTTATTCCTTCCGGCCCTTCTGATATGTACCGGTACCTGTCCTTCAAAATCCATTTCAAAAGAGGTCTTTTGCCCGGAACTTAATGGTTTGTTTAGGCTTACCTTCATAATGGTTCCATAAATTTTATAAGGAACCGGGTCTCCGTTCTGTTTTAAGGAAATTACCTTTTGATATCCTATTTCATCAGGCTGCAATCTGGCGATTCTGCTCTCAAATTCAGGTAACTGAATTGTGCCTTTGTTGATCACCATTCTTGAGTCAGGATCAGGAATATTTTGTAACCTGATATCCATGCTGCTTCCAGGTTGAAAAGCATTGAACTGCAGGTGGTAAAAAACTTCTTTTAATTCATCAGGAGAATTATTGGTGTAGATCAGTTTTTGCTTTCCTTTGAATTGGTATTTTTCAACATCAACATCGATTTCCATAGTGTAATCCACATGCTGTTGCCAATAGTTTTTTTGCTGCCCAAAAACATGAAGGCAAAGAAATGAAAAAGCAATAAGTGCAAAGTTTCTTTTCATGGGTATAGAAGAATTAAAAGAAAGCCAAGGAAGAGGTTGAATTGCTTGCGGCTTTACTTGTATCATAGTTTGTAGTTAATTGTTAAGGACCATGCTATCTGCCATTCTAAGGGCATTGTATGCGTTTAGAACCCGTCCTGAAACAGATAAGTCACTAAATGGAACCATTTTACCATCACCCCCAGGTAATTTAACGTTTAGATCTACCTTGGTCCCGGAATTCATTAAAATGTGCTTTACCTGACTCGCAGAAAGTTGAGGATAGTAAGAGCGAATCAATGAAGCCACCCCGGCAACTTCAGGAGCAGCCATAGAAGTTCCCTGAAGAATTTTATATTCATTCTTTGGAACCGTTGAATAGATTTCTAACCCGGGAGCAAAAAGATCAACATTTCGCTTACCGTAATTTGAAAATGTTGCCACCAGGTCTTCGTTAAAATTTCTGGTCATGGCACCTATCGTAATTAAATTATCTGTGATTTCATTTATTTTATCAGGCGCATCCGTAGGGAAATTATCACTTCTATCGATATCCTTGTGGTCATTACCTGCAGCATGCACTAAAAGCACGTCTTTACTGGCTGCATACTTAATGGCATCGTATACCCACTCGGCATTTGGCGAATAACTTTTCCCAAAACTCATATTGATCACCTTTGCCCCATTGTCAACAGCGTATCTTATCGCCAGGGCAACATCTTTATCGTATTCATCTCCATCAGGAACCGTCCTTACGCTGAGCAATTTTACGTTTTGAGCGATACCATTTATTCCTTTGCCATTTTCTCTTGTTGCCATTGCAATGCCGGCTACATGCGTTCCGTGTATTTCATCATCAACAGAGCCAATGGTATTGGCATTTCCATAAGGAACATCCATGATGTCAAAGGGGTCATCACCGGTTATCCTTCCATTGAAATTCAAGTTATACATAACAGTTGCCTGTGACTCGTAAAACTTTTTCCCTTCTTTTTGATACTCAAGGTCAATTTTTAATTGTTCAATAAGCTCATCAGGCTTTTCACCTTCTTCCAAAATTTTGATCAATACCGGACTTCTATCATAGAGGTCCAGGGTATTCAGTTCAGCCAAATTATAATCACGCTTGTTTAACTTGGCCGCAGTTGTTTCATGGGCATCACCTATAAAAACTATCAGTTTTTCTATATACTCCACATTCTCTTTGAAAATATCATACTGCTCAAAAATAGATTGTTGACTGTCACCTACCTTTATTCTATTTTCGTAATCTTTTTTGACTTTTTGATAATAGTTGAATCCATCTATTTCTGAAGCAGTCATATCGCTTTTTGCTTTTCCATTGTATTTGGCATCAAGCATTTTATAAATTCGGGTTACCTCAAGTTGCTCCGGAGTCGCAATACCATCACCTCCCAGAAAATTCCAACCATAGATGTCGTCAATATAACCGTTGTTGTCATCATCTTTTCCATTTCCGGCAATCTCATCGCTATTGCTCCAGGCATTATCTTTTAAATCCTCGTGCTCAATGTCAATTCCTGAATCAATGACGCCCAAAATGACCATCGTCCCTTTTTTATCGGCCAGAAATTCATAGGCTTTGTCGAGACTCATCCCGGGAATTGAATCTTGGTAAATATCTGCATGGGGCCATTCTCGTATTTCCTCTTCAGTCATAGCGATTTGTTTTGCGGGGATATTTACCGCTTTAGAGGATCCTTCAGGGACTTTTACACTGTGAATGCCCTGAGTTGAACTACATGCAGAAAGCACAAGGGCTACAGCCAGTCCTAAAAACAATCTTTTATTTATCATTTCAATGCTGCGTTTTATCAGTTAAATATTTCATTAAAACGGAAGGTCTGATCGAGTCTAACTCCCTTTTCCGTGTGTTTTAAAGTGCAAATCTCATTTTTGGCATCATGCTCGAGAAATAAATAATAACCTTCACTTGCAGCAATGTTCAAAAATTTGGCTTTTTCATCCATGGTCATAAGCGGACGTACATCATAACCCATGATATAGGGTAATGGAATATGCCCGACAGTGGGTAACAAATCGGCCATAAAAACAAGGGTCTTGTCTTGGTATTTGAGCTGGGGGATCATTTGTTTCTCCGTATGGCCATCTGCGAAGAGAATGTCAAAACCCAAGGGGCTTTCAGGCAACAGGTTCCCTTTGGGAATGTTTACAAAATTGAGTTGTCCGCTGGATTCTATAGGATGTATGTTTTCTTTTAAAAAAGAAGCTTTTTCCCTTGGATTTGGGTTGGTCGCCCAGGACCAGTGGCTTTCATTGGACCAAAACTTAGCATTTTTAAATGCTGGCTCATAACCGGTTCTCGATTTGTTCCATTGGATAGCGCCGCCACAATGGTCAAAATGTAAATGAGTAAGAAAAACATCGGTGATATCATCCCTTTGAAAACCATATTTTTTTAAAGAACTATCGAGGTCATGGTCGCCGAAAGGAAAATAATAACCAAAAAATTTATCACTCTGCTTACTGCCCGTTCCTGTGTCAATAAGAATCAACCGCTTTCCATCTTCAATCAACATACATCGTAAACTCATGTCAATCAAGTTATTGTCATCAGCGGGATTAGATTTTTGCCAAATAACTTTAGGCACGACACCAAACATGGCTCCACCATCTAATTTAAAATTTCCGGTTTCGATAGGGTAAATCTTCATGAGCAATTTTATAAGACCTGCAAATATCTAAAAAAAACACCTTAGATTTTGTTAAATAAAACAAAAAAACCTCATCTCTACATAGCGTAAAAATGAGGGTTTTAAAGAGGCGTCAAGCGGATTCGAACCGCTGTACGAGCTTTTGCAGAGCCCTGCCTAGCCACTCGGCCATGACGCCAAAAACGGATGCAAATTTAAATAAAAATTTGTTGATAGCCATTATAAATATAAGATATTACTTTTTTTCCAGAACAAAGAGTTTTGAAGTTTTCCTGATCTTATGTCCACTCTTGCCTTCTTTAAGGTTATTGATGTCGAATTGAACAATTAGTTCCATATTAAAATTGTGTTGAATTTCCTCAGGTATCGGTTCGTAAGCTAGCAACCCAAATTTACCTTGATCTGGTAATTGATCAGCAAATTTCACCCTTTTAACGGGCTCGCCCAGATCATATATGATTTCCGGAGAAATAATTCGATCCGTAGAAAATAGTTCAAGATCCTTTACTTCAGGTATTTCCCTTACCGTCCCGGCGCTGATGAATTTATCATTATCATAGGTCAATTCTGCCATGGGAAAAGCAAAAAGCATAATACTGCAAAGAAACAGGATCATTCCATAAAAACATTTTTCATAGGCCTTTTTCTTAAGCCAAAAAAATATCAGTATTCCCAAAGTGAACAGGGTAGCCGAACTCAAAAAGAAGGAGGTCCAATGCGGACTCATTTGGCCTTTAAAAAAAAAGTAAACACCGAAGGGAAAAACCAGTCCTAAAAGGCCGATAAGGCCAAATCCAAAATTCGCCAGATAGACATCCGGTTTGAGTAATTCCTTTGACTTTTTGATCAAATAATACATATAAAAACTCGTATTCATGGCCAAGGGAATCAAAACAGGTAAAAGATACCTTTCCTTTTTTTCGGGAATCAATGATAAAAGGAATACGGTGGCCAATGTCCAGAACAGACTAAATTTGTACAACTTTTTGTTTTCAACCCTTTTGATCATAAACGGGTACAAAAGAGCCAAGAAGGAGAAATAGGTCCAGGCTCCTGATTGAGTGAAAAAACTCCAGTAATGATAAAAGGGTTTTACACTTCTGTTTGACCAGGCCAGGGTTTCCTTATCGGCAATAAATTCTGCTGAAGAGGCATCGGTAAGGAAAATATAAGCGCCCCAGGTAAAGCCAACGATTGCAAATACAAGCAGGCTCGACAAAAGGGGGTTAATTTTTTTTGTAAACCCCTGGTATCTGTAAACAATTCCATAGGAAATAAGGAATGGAAGCAGCAGGGCAAATAGAGATACAGGCCCTTTACTCATAAAAGAAAGCCCAAGGAAAAAACCAGCTAACAACCAATTTTTCCACGCCTTTTGATCGGTTTCAAAAGCCATGAAAAGTTGAAATATGGCAAAAAGCATAAAAGCATGGGCAAAAATGTCCCATTGTCCGTTACGACCAGAAAAAATAATATAAAAGGAAGTCGCTAAAATTAATGTCCCGATAAAGGCCTGCTTTTTGTCTTTTAAGACTTGAATACCTAAATAGTAAAAAGTAAAGATCAAAAACACGACCGAAAGTACCGCAGGAAGCCTTAAGCCAAATAAATTTTTCATTCCAAAAACAGCGCCCGAAACTGCTGTCATCCAGGTAGGAAGAGGAGGTTTTTCATAACGAGGCTCCAAATTCATCGTCGTGTGAATCCAGTTTCCATATTCCAGCATTTCCCGGGCCGTAATAAAATTTCTTGCTTCCATGATATTCACCTCGACCACGCTCAAATGAGGGAAGAATATTGCCAGACATACCAGTGCGATGGCCAGTAAATAAGATCTGTTATTCATGTTTGGAATTTTTGATCAAAAGAATATTACGAATGTAAACAATACTTCCGAAAATATGTCCGGTGAATAATACCGGGTCCTTTCTTAGAATGGCATAGCAAATGATCAAAGATGATCCGGTAGCGCTAAGAATCCAGAATCCCATGGGTAAGATGGATTCCTTTTTTCTTTCAGAATAGATCCACTGATAAATAAACCTTAAGGTAAAAACGATCTGTGCTACACTTCCCAAAATGATCAGCCACAAAGGAATATCCTGATTTCGGAAAACCCTTTCAAGGTCAAACTGGTTGTTGTTATAAGTGTACCAGACAATGATCAAAGGGAACACGTATAGAAAAATCCTGAAAAAACGATGCAGTTTTTTCCAAAACCCTTGTATTTGAAGGTTTCGGATATATATAAAATAGGTTAGTACCTGGCCGAGCATGATCGCGAAATCATCCCTTAGCCACCCATAGACAAACAATAAAAAGGAGGCCAGTAAACTCAATTGCCAAAATAGCAAAGGGGTGACCACTTTTTTAACTTTTTCAGATTGTATCCATTGGATCAGTAACCTGGAAGAAAAGAGGATTTGCGCCGAAAACCCAATACTGTAGACGAGCCAGTCACTCATTATTGTCTCTTTAACTCAGCAGAGCTGTCTGCTATTTGATAGTTGATGTATTTGCGTTTCATCCAAAGGTAGGCAAAACAATCAGCCAAAGGGCCGAATAAACGATTCCATAAATGGTATTTTGCTTCTCCCGCGATTCGGGGAAAGTGCTGCACCGGAACCTGTTTGATCTTTCCCTCCTGTAAAAGGATCATTGCAGGAAGAAATCTGTGGAGTCCATTGAACATTGGGATTCTTTTTGCATAGTCCGTTTTAATGATTTTTAAGGGGCATCCGGTATCGTCCATCCCATCATGTGTAAAAGCCCTTCTAATGCCGTTGGCTATAGTCGATGACATATTTTTGACAAAAGAATCCTTTCTGTTCCCCCTTACTCCGGTCACCAGATCATAGTCCTTGATTTCTGAAAGCAGCAAATTAAAATCAGAAGGCGCAGTTTGCAGGTCAGCATCTATATAGCCAACAAGGTCACTTTGGATATGATCGAAACCTGCCTTAAGGGCAGCGCTCAATCCTCGGTTTTCCTGAAAACTTACATAAGAAAAGCGCTTGTCTTTTTGGCAGATTTCAACAATGGCATCCTGGCTTTTATCTGTGGAGCCATCATTAACAAACAATACGGTGGCAGAAACCAGACATATTTCCAGATAATCTGAAAGTTCTTTTTCGACACGAGAAAGGTTGTCTTCTTCGTTATAAACCGGAACTATGATGGTTAGTGTTTGCTGCATAAATCATTCGATTATCTTTCTCTTTCCATAATGATCGAAACCATTTCCACATTGCCTCCAATGGGAGGGTTTAATTTGGAGACCTTTATTTTTACTTTATTGACCAATGGAATTTCCAGCAAGATACGATCAAGAATCAGATCCGCAACAGTCTCAAGAAGCTTCGTTCTTACCGCCATTTCTTCTTTAACGATTCTGTTCAGGTGGACATAATCTACCGTATCGGCTAATTGATCTGTTCTGGCAGATGGTTTGAGATTGGCCTTGACGGATAAGTCGATCCGGTAATCAGAGCCTATTTTGCCTTCTTCAACCAAACAGCCGTGGTAGGCATAAACTCTAATATTACTGATTTTTATAGTGCCCAAGGATCAAAAATTTCTGCAAATATAATTAATCCGTGTTGACGAAAGTAATATTATACTTAAAAGAGGATGAAATGATTTGAGATTGAAGATTTAGGATTGATGATTTTTGAAGTTTTCTATGTCCTTAGATTTCATTCTTCCAGAAAAACTTAAAACACTTCTCACTTCAAACATCTCACTTAATAATCAGCACTCTCCGGGTACTTCGCCATAAATTCTTCCAATTTGTTGACCATTAGTTTGCTTCCAACAAAAATGGGAACGCGCTGATGAAGCGCCGTGGGTTTGATCTCAAGGATCCTTTTGTACCCATCCGTTGCCTTGGCCCCTGCCTGCTCTGCTAAAAAAGCGATAGGATTACATTCATAGAGCAGCCTTAGTTTTCCTTGCGGGGATTTAGAACTCGTTGGATACATATAGATACCACCTTTGATCATGTTCCGATGAAAATCCGATACAAGAGAGCCAATATAACGGGCAGAGTAAGGCCTGTTGTCTTCTTCCTCCTGACAGTATTTCAAATAATCCTTAACGCCTTGCGGAAAATGAATGTAGTAGCCTTCATTGATGGAATATATATTGCCATCATCCGGAAATCTCATATTGGGGTGTGAAAGGTAATATGTTCCGGTAGCAGGGTTCAAGGTAAAACCATTTACACCGTGGCCGGTAGTATATACCAGCATAGTTGAGGTACCATATACCACATATCCTGCGGCCACTTGTAAATTGCCTGGTTGTAGAAAATCCTCTTTTGTAACAGGAGTTCCATCAGGCGATATACGGCGATAAATGGAAAAAATGGTTCCCACAGATACATTGACATCAATATTCGAGGAGCCATCCAGCGGATCGATCAGAACAATATATTTATTATTATGTGATCGGTTTTTGCCTTCAATCACGACATAATCATCTTCTTCTTCACTCGCAATACCGCAAACAATCTCTCTGTTCACCAGGGTTTTCATAAAAACATCGTTGGCATAAACATCAAG
>JBFFLO010000085.1:0-9002 GCA_041554895.1 Lutimonas sp.
CAATCGGAAAGATTTAAAACTGCTTCAGCAGAAATCGAAATGCTTAAAAAAGGGCTTTCAGACTATGAAAACGCCAACTGGGTCGAATGGTCTAAACAATATGCCGATTCAGCAAAAATCTTCCAAAACACCTGGCTTGAAGGAGCGAGCCCTGAAGAAGTAAAGATTCGGCACAAGGAGCTCATCTCCAGTTTATCAAGTTATTCATTTGATAAAAAAGATATGACCATGGAGCAAATTATAGATGACAGGGGAAGAACCTGGGTCAACTTCTGGGGTATTTGGAAAGGAATCCTAAAAGCCAATTCAAAGGAAATTATTATTCCGGTGCACCTTACGATTCAGTTTAAGAACGGTAAAGTAATTGAAGAATATGGTTTTTGGGATACCGCTAAACTCAATGAAGAACTAAATAATTTAGAATTTGCATCATCTAACAATTAGTAAAACATGAATCATACCAATCCATCAAAAATAATGCAAATAGGCATGGGTTTTTGGGCTTCAAAAACCCTGCTAACAGCGGTCAATATGGAGCTTTTTACCCATCTTGGAAAGGGTCCGAAATCAGGAAAACAAGTACAGGAAATCATGGGTCTTCATAGTAGATCGTTGTATGATTTTCTTGATACCTTAGTTGCTCTTGGGTTTTTACAGCGTGAAGGAATAAAGGAAAATGCAATATACAGTAACGCCGAAGACGCAGACATGTTTCTTGACAAAAACAAATTGACCTATTTGGGAGGAATTCTTGAAATGTCAAATAACCGTTTGTATCCCTTTTGGAATGACCTTGAAGAAGCTCTTAAAACAGGAAAACCTCAAAACGAGAGCAAATCTGGTGACGTCCCATTATTTGAAGCCATTTATGCCAACGAGAATACACTAAGAGAATTTTTGCACGCGATGGGGGGTGTTCAGGCAGGAAATTTCGACTTTTTTGCTCGAAATTTTGATTTTTCTAATTTTAAAACACATTGTGACATTGGCGGTTCAGGAGGAAATCTATGTGTACATGTGGCGAAAAATAATCAACATATCCAGTGCCTCTCTTTTGATCTTCCTCAAGTTAAACCAATTGCCAATGATAATTTTACGGCGCTTGGCCTAAACGATCGGATCAAAGCAGTTGCGGGAGATTTTTTTAAAGATGACCTTCCAAAAGCAGACTTGATCACCATGTGTAATGTTTTACATGACTGGAGTGAAGAGGATAAAAAAATGTTGATCCAAAAGGCTTATAAAGCGCTGCCGGAGAATGGAACACTTGTTGTAGTGGAAAATATAATTGACAACGACAGGAGCAAAAATGCATTTGGCTTAATGATGTCACTTAACATGCTTATTGAAACAGATGAAGGGTTTGACTACAGCCTGTCTGATTTTGAAGGTTGGGCAGATGAAGTCGGATTTAAAGACATAAGTATAATGCCCTTGACAGGACCAGCAAGCGCAATTATTGCAACCAAATGATCGATTGAATTAAATTGACAAAAGCTAAAATGCTTGATTCTAACAAACCTGACAAGTACACGTATTATGAAATATCATCAAAGGGGAAGGAGTTCATCATACGTGTCTTGTCTTTAGTACCAACTTTTTAAATGTTCCCCTAAACAGTTGTATTGAAAATTAAAGAAAATATATGCGGTCTAAATCGATCATCCTGATAAATGGTAGTTAAACTTTTTAAAAATTAATTGTAATTTCACAATATAAGTTCATCTAAAATTTAAGAACAATGAAAAAAATACTCTTCCTTCTTTTGATCATAACCTTTTCTTGTAAGCAGGAAAAAAAACAAGAAAGTTATCTCGGAATTGTAAATATCGAGGTCAGTGGGAACACAGATGCCGTACCTCATTTTGAGAAAGGACTTCTGTTGCTGCATAGCTTTGAATACGCCGATTCGCGGGAAGCCTTTCTGGAGGCCCAAAAAACAGATCCGGAAATGCTGATGTCTTATTGGGGAGAAGCCATGACCTTTAACCATCCTTTATGGTCAGAACAGGATTATGACAAGGGAATGGAAGCCTTGGAAAAATTAAAAAACAAGCAACCTACAGTAAATGTCACCGAGCTGGAAAATGATTTTATCAAGGGAATTCAAATCCTTTACGAATCAGATTCTTCTAAAGTCCAAAGAGATAAAAATTATGCGGATTTTATGTCTTCATTAAACAAAAAATATCCTGACAACCATGAAGTAGCAGCATTTTATGCCTTATCCCTTTTGGGTTCCGTGCCTGATGGCCGTGATGAAAAAACCTATGGAAAAGGAGCTAATATTGCTAACGGGATACTGAAGGAGAATCCTAAACACCCAGGTGCGCTTCACTACCTGATTCATTCCTATGATGACCCTGAACATGCAAAACTAGCCTTAACAGCCGCAGATTCTTATTCGGTTGTCGCTCCTGATGCAAGTCACGCTTTGCATATGCCTTCACATATTTATGTGGCGATGGGCATGTGGGACAAGGTAGTGAGTAGCAACGAAAATTCTTATCAAGCCAGTATCAACAGAATGATCGCCAAAAATCTTGCCCCCAGCGGTAGAGGTTTTCACGCCTATCACTGGCTCGAATACGGTTATCTTCAGCAAGGAAGATTAGAAGATGCCAAAAAACTGGTCATGGACATGGAAGGGTTTACCAAAGAATTATCCAACAAGTATTCAAGATCACATATGGTATTTCTTAAAGGTACTTATTTGGTTGAAAGTGATCTTTGGAACAGTGATATTGCCAACATAAACGTTGATATTTCAGACCTTAACCTGACAGTCAGGTCGCAATACCGTTTTATTGAAGGAATGAAGGCCTTTAGGTCTGAAGATAAGGCTTCACTTGACACAACCCTTGAAGAAATTAAAAAAGATCTTGACAAAGAGTCTTACCTGGTGACATACGATGCCGCAACATTTTGTTCCGGAGCAAATAGAAATACCACTTCTCCATCGATGCTGCTTGAGACCGAAATAATGATGCAGCAGCTCAAGGCCTTAAGATCCTGGCTTCATCAAGATACAGAACTCACCGAAGCACATTTGAAAAAGACACTTGAACTGGAACAAGATCTCAGCTACAGCTATGGGCCTCCTGTAATTCAAAAACCAACCCATGAACTATATGCCGACTGGCTATTAAGTCAAGGACGAAATCAAGAAGCACTGGAACAATATGAGGCGGCCTTGGCAAAGGCACCAATGCGAAGGACAGCTCTTGCCGGCGTGGCATCCTGTGAGGAAATGACAACAGATCAAACCTAACAGTATTGAGATTTGTTGGGCATTCAAATTGCCTTTTCTAAGACTTATTTTTTCTATATATTTACCCCAAATGTGATTTGCTCCATCTCGTTAAGATACTCCCTGGAAACTACTTCTAAAGGAGATAACTGATGCAGTAATACAACAAGAATTATATGGATAGAAGAAAAGCCCTCCTAAACCTGGGCATATTAACAGGAGGAATGGTATTATTGCCTTCCTGCGATTTCACAAAAGAACAGGTGAGCTTGTCCTTAAACAAATTAAGGATCATGGCTTCAGAGGAAGCTTTAATGAAAGAGCTTGTATCTTCCATCATTCCAGAAGGCAAGATCCCTGGAGCAGCATCTTTACTTGTTCATGATTTTGTATGGGTTATGGTAGATGATTGTATGGATCAGGAGAAGCAATCTATGTTTCTCGATGGTTTAAAAGGTTTTGATTCACATGTGAAAAAAATCACTGGAAATTCTTTTTCTTCCCTGGATCAAAAAGAGCGGGAAGAGATGTTGCTTATGATAATTAATGAACCACAAGAAAGTTCAAATGGCGATCTTGGGGCATTGAAGCTATTCGTCTCAACGACTAAGGAATTTACTTCTTTTGGATATATGAAATCAGAATATATAATGACAGAGATCATGCCTTATTCATTGGTTCCTGGTACTTACGGACCTTGTGAAATGATTGATAACAGTAAAAGAATTAATATAAATGGCTAATATCAACATTGACCATGCAAAAGATAACACCTATGATGTTATAGTAATAGGTTCGGGAATGAGTGGTGGATGGGCCGCTAAGGAATTTACTGAAAAAGGACTGAAAACTTTGGTCATAGAAAGGGGACGCGAAGTTAAACACAACGTGAACTATCCTACAACGAACATGAATCCTTGGGAATTCAAACACCGGGGAAGTATTCCTGAAGACCTTAAAAAAGAAAACCCGATAGCAAGCAGGTGTTATGTGTTCGAAGAAGATGCCGAACACTTCGTGTCAAAAGATAAGGAGCATCCTTATGTACAGGAAAAACCTTTTGATTGGATAAAAGGTTATCAAACCGGAGGAAAATCATTGCTTTGGGCAAGGCAAACTCAAAGGCTGAGTGATTTTGATTTTGAAGGGCCTGCAAGAGACGGATTTGCTGTTGACTGGCCTATTCGATACAAAGATCTTGCTCCCTGGTACAGCCACGTAGAAAAGTTTGTAGGAATTGCTGGTGATCTTGACGGGCTTGATATACTTCCAGACGGAGAGTTTTTACCGGGTATGGAATTAAACTGTTTGGAAAAACATTTTAAGGCTTCTGTCGAAAAAAATTATTCAAACAGGCATGTAATCAGCGGCCGATGTGCTCATATTACTGAAAATCGAGACATCTTTGCACAACAAGGACGTGTAGCATGTCAATATAGAAACCTTTGTCAGCGAGGTTGTCCTTTTGGCGGTTATTTTAGCAGTAATTCAAGTACGCTGCCATGGGCGATGAAAACCGGCAATCTGACCATGATCCATAATTCGGTAGTTCACTCGATCATTTATGACGAACAAAAAGAGAAAGCTACTGGAGTGATTGTCATTGACGATCAGTCAAAAGAATCCAAAGAATATTATGCGTCGATCATTTTTGTCAATGCAGGTACTCTCAATACGAATTTGATCCTTTTAAATTCAACTTCGGGTCGCTTTCAGGAAGGGCTTGGCAATGACAATGGTTTGCTTGGTAAATATGTGGCATTTCATAATTACCGCGCACGGATGTATGGAGAGTTTGATGGATATGCCGATAAACATACTACAGGCAGAGAACCCACCAGTGCTTATCTTCCCAGATTCAGAAATGTTGAAAAACAGGAAACGAATTTTCTCAGGGGATATGCTGCCGGGTTTGGCGCCAGAAGACAGGTTCTTCAAAATACCGATGGTTTTGGCGATAATTTAAAAGATGGGCTGTTGAATCCAACATATGGGGTTTGGCAAGTTGAGTCACATATGATGGGTGAAACCATTCCAAAAGAAGAAAACCAGGTATCGCTGGATAAAGAAAAAACTGACGATTGGGGTATTCCATTGCTTAAAATGGATATTGCGTACGATGATAATGATGAAAAAATGATCAAAGATTATCATGAGCAGTTTACACACATGTTCGAAGAGGCCGGGTTTACAAATATCAAAACTTTTGATTCCAAACAGGCCCCCGGATTGGATATCCATGAAATGGGAGGTGTTAGGATGGGTAAGGATCCTAATACCTCATTGCTCAACGAATGGAACCAGCTTCACAGTTGTAAAAATGTTTATGTAACCGATGGGGCATGTATGACATCAACGGCAACTCAAAACCCATCCCTGACTTACATGGCGCTGACGGCAAGAGCCTGTGATCATGCCATTAAAGCATCAAAAAAAGGGTAGGATAATGACAAATATATTGATGAGAATTTACTCAAAAATGAAATAAACCGCACCTGGCTGAAGATAACATTGCCTGTAAAGAAGCATTTTATATCAGCTAGTTTTTTAAGATTACAAGGAAATTACCTTCCATACCCGGCCTAAAGTATCCATCCTTTTAAGTTAATTTAATAAGGCAGATCGACTAAGTTTAATTTCAAATGTTATACTGCAATGGACGTATCAGAGGTATTGAAAGAATTAGAATCTTATGGAGATGAAAGAACCAGGAACACCCATATGAAACACGGGGCTAAAGAACCTTTGTTTGGTGTAAAAGTGGCTGATCTTAAAAAGATCTTAAAAAAAACAAAAAAGGACCACAAACTTTCTTTGGCCCTATTCGAAACGGGAAATTCAGATGCCATGTACCTTGCCGGCTTAATGGCCGATGAAAAACAAATTAGCAAAGATGATTTAAACCAATGGGTAAAGGCTGCCTACTGGTATTATTTGAGCGAATATACCGTTCCCTGGGTAGCAGCCGAAAGTCCTTATGGCTTTGAATTGGGCCTGGAATGGATTCGGTCAAATGAAGAAAATATTGCTTCATCGGGATGGTCAACCTTGTCTAATTATGCGAGTATAAATCACGCTTTGGATCTTGGAACCTATGCTTCACTTCTTGATGAAGTTGCAGAAAAAATTCCTGATGCCCAAAACAGGGTCAGATACACCATGAATGCATTTGTTATTGCTATAGGTTGTTATATCCCAGAACTCACCCAAAAAGCAAAAGAAACTGCCGAAAAAATTGGTAAAGTGAAGGTTTTTATGGGAGATACATCCTGTAAAGTTCCCCTGGCACTTGATTATATCAAAAAGGTTGAAGGTCTAAACAGGATTGGTAAAAAACGGAAAATGGCCAGGTGTTAAAAGTCAAGACTTTGGGCAAAGACCCATTGCTAAACATATGAACATTAAGTTTATTAAAATTGCCAATTCCAAATATTTTATGAAAATTATTTGGTTTTTAGTACGATTCGTATTATATTTATAGTATGAATCGTACTAATACTTATATTATGAAATCAAAATTTATTTTTTCTTCGTTAGTTGGCACCTTGTTGCTTGTCCTGGTATCCTGGGTTTTGGAGCTTCCTTCTAGTCTCAATTGGAGCCTTTCCTTTTTGTCCTGGATGCTATTATCCCATCTCTTGACCGTAATCGTTATTGGTATATTGATCACATACAGTACACTTTCCGGTTTAAAAACCAGTCTTTTGGTCTTTGTAACCTACTTTCTTATCGGTCATTTCAATCTTCTTATTGAGGCTTATATCTTCAATGTAACCAACAGGGAACAAACAACGGCAATCTTGTTAAACGGACTAATATTGACCTTGATCGCCTCTCCTTTACTCGTATGCATCTTTAAAAAATGGGAATCAAAGCATATTGGGCTTGAATTCTCATCCAGATCTGTATTTTCATGGTTGTGGAGATTTGTTGTCGGCGACCTGCTCTATGTATTCTTTTATCTTTTGGCCGGATTTGTCTTATATAGCGTATATCCTCAACTCATGGAATTTTATGGCGACAAGGTCCCTCCTGTAGAAGTTATGGTAAACACCCAGTTCTTTAGAGCCTTGATATTTATAGGAATTGCCATACTCGTGTCAAGGAACTTACATTTAAATTTGCTTCAACGTGCCTTTTTGGTGGGTGCCCTTTTTGCGATTCTTGGAGGAATAGCCCCCTTAATTATGCCAGGAGACGATTTAATGCCGGGCTATATCAGATTCGGTCACGCCTTTGAAGTGGGAATTTCGAATTCTTTATACGGCTTTATCCTTACATATCTATTGGGCCAAAAGATCAAAGGTTTCCATGAATTGGTTCAGAAAAACAGTTTGATCAGTGAATAAAACATATGACATAAAACAATATGAAAGATAGCTTTAAGAAAGTCACCACCCTGGACTACATTATTATAGGTCTTATTCAGGATAAACCGCTTACAGGTTACAAAATAAGAAAGACATTCGAGGATACTGCTCTTGGTAATTTTGGAGGCAGTCCGGGGTCTATATACCCTGCCCTAAAAAGGCTGATTTCAAATCACCTGATTGAAAAAGAAACTATATCAAGCGGCCTGAAGTCCCATTTTAAAATTACCAAAACAGGGATTCGTCTTTTAAAGCTTTGGCTGGAAGAACTCCCCGAAGACGAAGAGGTCCGAAAAGGTATTGATTTACTGGTCCTAAAATTTGCATTCATGGATCCTTTACTTAACAAGAAGCAAAAACTGGAATATTTGTTTGTTTTGAAAATCAAGCTTGACAACTATTTAAAAGAGTTAGAGGCATATTTTCACGAAGAAAAAGCATCTATGCCCCTTAGTGGGCAATTGGCTTTTCAACATGGGCTTTTATCCTATAATTCTACCCTTGACTGGTGCCGACTTGCTATAAAAACCCTGGGATAAGGCTATAGGGTAATTCTACATTTTTTCCTTGTTCAGTCCGGCTTTTTTAATTGTTTTCCCGAAACCCTGAATTCCATAACGACGACCAATTAAACTCTATCTGGTATAATTCTTCTGTATTTTGCTCAAAAATCATTACATTGAATGTGATTATTATAGCAGCACTAATTATGAGACCCTATATTAAAAAATCGAAAAGCGAAATTGGACTCTCTCCTACTGAACTTATTTTCAGAGGCCAAAAAAAGGTCGATCAAATCCAAATGAGCATCATTGATTTTGACGAAAACTCGGTTGAGGAAAAAATCATTCACAGCGTCAAGGAAATTATTCCCTATGCACAAAAGAAAACGGTGACATGGTTCAATATTTATGGCTTGCACGATATTGAAATACTTCAGGAAATAGGTGAAGCGTTTGATTTCGATAAACTGATCCTGGCTGACGTTTTGGAAACCCAATCACGTCCTAAAATAGAGGATTTTAATAATTTCGTGTTTATTTCACTAAAAATGATACAGTTTTCAGAGGAGAGACAGGATATCACTGTCGAAAATTTAAGCCTGCTATTCAATGATAATATGCTTATTTCCTTTCAAGAGAAAAAAGGGGATGTCTTTGAGCCAGTGAGAAACAGAATAAGAAACCAAAAAAGAACACTCAGAAGTTCACGGCCCGATTACCTGGCCTTTGCCCTGATAGATACGGTTATTGATCATTATTTATATGTGCTGGGCTTGTTGGGAGAAAAAATAGAGGCTATTGATGATGTGCTGATCGATCGCCCTAATAATGGTATTATCGATCAAATCAAAACCTACAAAAAGAAAATAAATTATATGC
>JBFFLO010000086.1:0-8986 GCA_041554895.1 Lutimonas sp.
CTTGGTCCGTTATCGAGTACCTTTACAACTGTAAGGGTGTCCTTATACATCCTGAACTGAATCCCGATCCCCACGAATTTACCATTCATAGATTCTGATACCCCTGCCAATTCATTGGCTGAAATATAGACCGAATGTGGATCGAGCTTATCAAGCATGTTCTTGATCGTTCCATCCAATAAACTATCAGTATCTACCTCGTCTACATATTCATATTGTATATAGTCTATAAGTCTTTTGATTTTCCTTTCCTGAGGCGTTCCGCCAAAAAAGGTGATTGTCTTCTTCTGATAATTCAAAGAAGTCCCCAAAAATATACCCAGTGCGATGGAAACCGCAATGATCAATGGAAGAAATATTCTGGTTTTTCTATTCATTTATAGGCAAATATAAAATTTCAATGTTGGCTTTTCTTAAAAAATCAATCCCTGAATCATCTTTATAGGCATTCGCATAAACCATTCTTCGAATACCTGATTGATGTATTAGCTTACTGCATTCCTTGCAAGGGGATAAGGTAATATAAAGCGTAGCTCCCTGGCAGGCTTGAGTAGAAGAAGCAACTTTTAAAATAGCATTAGCCTCAGCGTGCAACACGTGCCATTTTGTATTTCCTTCATCGTCTTCACAACAATTTTCAAATCCTGTTGGTGTTCCATTATATCCGTCAGAGATGATCATTTTATCTTTAACGATCAAAGCTCCTACCTGCTTTCTTTTACAGTGCGAAAGTTTTGACCATTCCATCGCCATTTTCAAATAGGCCTGGTCATACCTTCTCTGTTTTTTATCCGTCATATTTATTGACTATCCTATATGATTCCTTTACAGCGAAAATATAAAACTTTAAAATGAAAGCTGTTAAAAAAAAATCAAAATTTGCTCTTGCCAAATTGATGTTTTACAATATAACAACGAAGAAACCTTCTCAATATTAGCGCCATAGTACTTAAAGATCCTTTTATCTTTAAGGTTTGAGTTTCATTTTAGCAAAAATATCCCAAAGAACTATGCCACAGCTTACAGCAATATTTAGTGAATGTTTGGTTCCAAATTGAGGAATTTCCAAACAAAGATCTGATGCATTGACAACCTTTTGCTCAACTCCTTTTACCTCATTCCCGAAGATTACCGCATATTTCATGCCTTCAACAGGAACAAATGACTGTAAGGGGGTACTGTGTTCTGCTTGTTCAACAGAAAGAATCTGTATGTTCTCAGCCTTAAGTTTTTGTACCAATGCCTCAGTATTTTCTTCATAGGCCCAATCAACAGCATCCGTCGCCCCCAATGCAGTTTTATGTATTTCCTTGTGGGGAGGCTGCGCGGTAATCCCACATAAATATATTTTTTCGATTAAAAATGCGTCAGAAGTCCTGAAAACTGATCCAATATTATGCAGGCTTCTGACATTATCCAATACGACGATCAAAGGGATTTTCTCTGAGCGCTTAAATTCTTCTACATTAAGCCTTTTTAATTCGCTATTCTTTAATTTTCGCATGATCAATTTTGATTCGAATTGCGAAATTATAAAATACTTGTCACCTGGTCCTGACTTAGCGATTTTTTATTTAAAATTGCTCTAAATTGAGTAAAACATGACATTTATCATAGTAATCCCGTAGGATTAATAGTTTTTTTAACAAAAAATTTGTGCAAAAGGCTAAATATGTTAGTATTTTTGCACTTTTCTTATAAAAAACACTCTATGATCGATACTTTAAATCATGCTACTATAGATACGTTAAATCAACGGTACAATACTTTGAATGTGCATCAAAGAGTTGAGCAATTGTATAAAGATTATCAAGCAAAGGATATCATGATCACTTCTGCCTTTGCTGCTACCTCTGCTTTTTTGCTCAAAGTGTTTTCAGATATCAACAAAGATCAAATCATTTATTTTATAGATACAGGTTACCATTTTAAAGAAACCCTGGTTTACAAGGAATACCTTACCAAATTATATGATCTGAATGTCATAAGTATAAAAGCCGATCCCGATGAGTATCAATTCTCCAAAGAAAAAGAACTTTGGAAAAACAGTCCTAACCGCTGCTGTCACATCAATAAGGTCAAGCCACTTGATCATATTAAAAAAGATTATAAGATCTGGGTTTCCGGCTTGATGAAGTGGCAAAGTGATCACAGAAGCGGGCTCAATATTTTCGAGGAAAAGGAAAGCATTTTAAAATTTTATCCCTTGTTGGATATTGATTATACACAAAGAGACCAGTTTATCATAGATCACCATTTGCCTTTCCATCCCTTAAAATCAAAGGGGTACGCTTCTATAGGCTGCTTCCATTGTACAGTGCCTGGAGAAGACCGTCATGGTCGATGGAACAATTCTCCTAAAACCGAGTGTGGATTACATCTTTAATTGCTTCTTGGATTTTAGGATACCTGTTCAAACCCGACAGGTTTGAACCTTGAAATACATCTTTCTATTTCATTCTTGCCGATTTCCTTATTCTCTTTAAAATTATATCTTTGCTTACCTGTCACTTATTTCCAAGGTGTAAGCACGATAATTAATAAATTCCTGACAATTGACTAAAGCAAAAGCGAAAAAAGTTACCCCTTTGATGTTGCAGTATAACAATATCAAAACAAAGTATCCTGATGCTATGCTGCTATTCCGTGTAGGTGACTTCTATGAAACCTTCGGTGAAGACGCCAAGGTTGCGGCAAAAATATTGGGAATCATCCTTACAAAAAGAGGAGCAGGTTCTGAGAGTGAAACGGCTTTGGCAGGATTTCCTCATCATTCTTTGAATACTTATTTGCCTAAATTGGTTAAAGCCGGTTTGCGCGTTGCTATTTGTGACCAGTTAGAAGATCCGAAACTTACCAAAAAAATAGTAAAAAGAGGGGTCACTGAACTAGTCACTCCAGGGGTGGCATTGAACGATGAGGTATTGCAATCTAAAGCCAATAACTTTTTATCTGCCCTACATTTTGGTAAAAAACAGATTGGAATTTCGTTTTTAGATGTTTCAACAGGAGAATTTATCACCTCACAGGGCAACAGGGAATATATAGATAAACTCTTGCAGAATTTCAACCCAAGTGAGGTCCTGGTTCAAAAAGATAAGAGAACTGATTTTCTCGATCTCTTTGGAAGTGACTTTTATACATTTTATCTGGATGATTGGATCTTTAAAGAAGATGCCTCAAATGAGATCCTGCATCAACATTTTAAGGTTCGCTCCCTTAAGGGTTATGGCGTTGATGATCTGCATGAAGGGATTATAGCTTCAGGAGTCATCCTTCATTATCTTTCAGAAACGCAGCACCACAAACTTGAGCATATTTCAAATATCCAAAGGCTTATTGAAGATGACTATGTCTGGATGGATAGGTTTACCATCCGTAATCTTGAATTATACCAGGGTAATACGCCAGGAGCCGTAACTTTGCTCGATATCATCGACAGTACTATTTCGCCCATGGGCGGAAGAATGTTAAAAAGATGGTTGGCCCTACCACTTAAAAACGCGGAAGACATTAAAACCCGTCACGAGCTCGTAAAGTTCTTTATCCTAAATGAGCCGTTTCTTGAATTTCAAAACCGTCAAATCGATCAGATCAGTGATCTTGAAAGACTTATTTCCAAAGTGGCGACAGGAAAGATCAATCCTCGTGAGGTAGTCTTGTTAAAAAACTCACTTGAAGCCATTTTTCCGATCAGGGACCAGGCTATGAAAAGCAATTATGGCCCTCTTGTTACCATTGCAAAAGAAATCAATCCGACTGAGGACCTGATCAAAAAAATAAATGGCACCCTTGAAGACAATGCCCCGGTACAGATCAGTAAGGGAAATGTGATCAGGCCAGGTGTTAATGGAGAATTGGATGAGTTGAGGGAGCTTTCTAATTCAGGTAAAGAATACCTGGACCATATTGTAAAACGAGAGATTGAAAGAACCCAAATTTCGAGTCTAAAAATTGCATTTAACAATGTCTTTGGTTATTATATTGAGGTAAGAAATACACATAAAGACAAAGTTCCTGAAGATTGGGTCAGAAAGCAGACCCTGGTGTCGGCAGAGCGGTATATCACAGAAGAACTTAAAGAATATGAATCAAAAATTCTTGGAGCACAGGAGAAAATCTCTGCTATAGAACACCGTATGTACCAGGAATTATTGGAAGGCATCATCCCTTATATCCAAAAGATCCAGAAAAATGCCAAGCTCATTGCACAGCTTGACTGTTTAGGTTCCTTTGCCAAAACGGCGATAGAAAATAATTATGTCAGACCGGTTATTGACGATTCAACCTTAATTGAAATTAACAATGGCAGGCATCCGGTCATTGAAAAGCAGCTTCCCCCCGGAGAACAATATGTTGCCAATGATGTCGTCCTGAATCGTGATCAGCAACAGATCATCATGATCACCGGTCCAAATATGAGTGGTAAATCTGCAATTTTAAGACAAACTGCACTTATTGTTTTACTGGCGCAAATAGGTTCTTATGTTCCGGCCCAAAATGCAAGATTAGGCCTTGTAGACAAGATCTTTACCCGGGTTGGTGCCAGTGACAACATTTCAATGGGCGAATCGACTTTTATGGTCGAAATGAATGAAACAGCCAGTATATTAAACAATTTATCTGATAGAAGCCTGATCCTCCTCGATGAGATTGGTCGTGGTACCAGCACCTATGATGGTATCTCGATCGCATGGGCCATTGCAGAATACTTACATGAACATCCCACCAAAGCCAAAACGCTTTTTGCTACGCATTACCACGAGCTCAATGATATGAGCGAAACATTTGAAAGAATTAAAAACTTCAATGTCTCAGTAAAAGAACTCAAAGATAAGGTCATCTTTATCAGAAAATTGGTTCCCGGAGGTAGCAAACACAGTTTTGGTATTCATGTAGCCAAGCTGGCTGGCATGCCCGGTCCGGTGCTTCACAGAGCGAACAAGATGATGTCCCATCTTGAAAAAAGTCACGCCTCTGAAGAGATTCAGGCCAAAATGAAAGTGGCTTCCCAAAAAGATGTTCAGCTTAGTTTTATCAACCTGGATGATCCTTTGCTTGAAGAAATAAAGGAAGAGATCCTAGGTACCAATATTGATACCTTGACCCCGATCGATGCACTTATGAAACTAAACGAGATCAAAAGGATGCTAACAAAAAAATAAAACCAAAACCGGATCGATTTTTATGCCAGTGTCCTGTCAAATTAATCCCATGAAAATATCTTTTGACAATTAAGCCCTTGGTTTTCCTGTAGAGCAACTCAGCGGATTACAGGAAGGTGACTATTATGATGGTGAAGTTGGTTATGGAAACAGGGGGCAGACCTAACAACTTGGAGGTCCAAAGAATAAAACAGCAAAAGCCTTAAGATCTAATCTAGCTTCAAATGAGTAATTATATTATCTTTGTAACGTAATTTAAAGAATATGTTTTTATTTATAAGTGGTGCCGAGATATTTATAATCCTTGTAATCGTGGTGATGTTATTCGGTGCAGATAAGTTACCTGAACTGGCACGCGGTCTCGGTAAGGGGATGCAACAGTTAAAAAATGCGACAAACGAAGTGAAAAAAGAAATTACTGAGGGAGTAAAAAAACAGGGAATCGATACAGATCTTACAAAAGATATCCAGAAAGAAGTTAAGAATATCAAGAATAAGGTCCAGGACAATATTGATGACCTGACCGGACCAATAAAAAGAAACCTATAAGTTGAGCTTTTTAGATAAAATTGTTTCTTATGATAAAGCATTCTTGGTCTTTATCAACGGAATGGGCTCAGAAAACTGGGATGGCTTCTGGCTCATAATTACCAACATGCTCAGTTGGATCCCGTTATACCTTCTCTTTTTTTACTTGATCTTTAAGGCATATGGATGGAAAAAAGGACTAGGGCTACTGCTGCTTACGGCACTTATGGTTGCTTTTTCCGATCAATTGACTGTATTTATTAAAAATTATTCTGAAAGACTTAGACCCAACATGGACCCTTCTATCAATGAAGTAATCAGAATCCTCAAAAATAATTCCAGCTTTAGCTTTGTATCAGGCCATGCAACTACGTCTACGGCTGTGGCTTTAATAATGTATCTCACCTTAAAAAAGTATTACAGGTATACCATCTTCTTTTTTATATGGCCCTTATTGTTCTCCTATAGCAGAATGTACCTGGGTGTTCATTTTCCTTTGGATGTAACCATGGGAGTCATTTTAGGTTTGCTGATAGGCTATGTTTTTTACCTGCTTAGTTTAAAATTACTGAATTGGATAGACAAAAAATATTAAACCACCATAAGGTTGCATCCCCTGATATCCGAATGGTCGAACCTTCCCAGAATCTCGAATTTATCCTCATCGATTTTACGACCCAAATCTTGAGTGGCAATAAAGGAACATGAATTGATGTTCGCCAGATCCACAACGTTAATGCCTCCTGTTCTCCCCTGATCAATCATTTGAAACGGGTCTTCAGGATCTCTTATAAATATCTTCATCCACGGGGGCGTGTCAAAAATGCCGGCTCCTAAGGAATAGGCTTGCGACAATAATTCGGTCATTCCATACTCAGAGTGGATATTGATTGGGCCAAAACCATCAGATAGAATTTTATGCAATTCACTTCTTATCAGTTCCTTCCTTTTACCCTTCATTCCCCCCGTTTCCATAACTATGGTGTTTGTCAGCTCAAATTTTCTGTCCTGAATAAGATCCAATAAGGCATAGGTAACCCCTATCAAAAGTACTTTCTCCCCCTGCGAATCCAATCTTGTCAGCAGCTGGCTTAAAGCATCCAGCTCATTCAGATAAAACCCACTGTCTTTGGAATTGCTCTCTTTTATCAAGTGGTCGACCATGTAGATCAGAGAGGAGCCTTGTCTTTCCAAATAACCAGGTAGCAGTGCCAGTATCGTATAATTTCTAACATTTCCATAAAAATATTCGAATCCCCTTTTAAAGCTTTCTTCATAAATAGTAAGATCTGTAACAAAATGCTTGCTTTGAATAGCTCCTGTAGTGCCGCTGCTTGAAAAGATTCTTTGAACTTTACGATCATTGCTTAAGATCCTATGAGATTTGAAAAAATCAACGGGAATAAAAGGAATTTCCTCTACTTTATGTATAGACAAAGAGTCTATTTTCAAAAGATCGAGAAATTGTTTATAAACTTTGTTGTTCTTGGCTTGATGCCTAAATATTTTCAAGGCTTCGGTTTCAAACTTCCCAGCATCTGAAATATTGAAAATATCCATGTAGATTAGGCTTATTTTTTTAACAAAAGTAGCCCTTTTTTACGCAACCAATTCAATATTGGGTATCTTAAAAGATACTAATAACCGTTTTTTCTGTTAAATTATGGCGCTTAGAAAGATTTTTTTTGTAATTTTTACCGTCGTATTATTATCATCATGTTCAGATGATGACAGCTACGAGTACCACTATGAGTTGCTACCTATTGAGGAGGCTATGGTGCCTGAAGTATTTGAGTTTGGACAGATATATAATCTCTCGGTAAAATATATTGTGCCGGATGACTGTTATATCGATAGTGATATTTTATATGAATACGATGAAAGTGCCAGAAATGTAGCAGTGATTTCGCTGGTTATTGAAAGTAATGATTGTGAAACCATTGATTTAGAACAGGAACTTACCTTTCAGGTTCATGCTCTGCAGGCAAGTCCCTATATTTTTAAATTCTGGCAGGGAGACGATGAAAATGGAGAGCCCATTTATTTAACGGTAGAAGTTCCGGTAATTAATATAAGCAATCAAAAAGCCAATGAGTTTAAAGCGACTCATACAAAAATGTAAAAGCGGAGATATCATCTCCCAGTCAGAGATTTACCACTTGTTTGCTGGTAAGCTTTTTGCGGTATGCCTGAAATATTCAAAGACTCAGGAAGAAGCGGAAGACAATTTACAGGAGGCTTTTATTACAATTTTTGAAAAAATTGACCAGTTTCAATTTAAAGGTTCTTTCGAAGGATGGATGAAAAGAATCGTTATCAATACTGCCCTTCAGACCTATCGTCAAAAGAATGTGTTGAATCTGATCGAAGAAAATTATCCGGAGGAAGTAGAAGTTGAAATTAATGAGAGTGATATTTCTCTCGGTTTTTTATTGAAAATAATTCAGGAATTGCCTGAACGATATAGAATGGTGTTCAATCTTTATGTATTAGATGGTTTTTCACATAAGGACATCTCTAAAATGCTGCATATAGCAGAAGGAACATCCAAATCAAATTTGTCGAGAGCAAGATTGATTTTAAAAGAAAAAGTTGAATTAAGTCAGCAGCAAAAAAATGCGGGGCTGATTTAATTGACCTATAGATTATATGTTAGAAAGAAAAAACATAGACAGGGTTTTTCAGGAAAACTTAAAAGATTTGGAAATTTATCCAAGTAATAGGGTCTGGAACAATATTGAAAGTAGGCTGAGCAATAAGACTCCAAAACCTACTATTGCCCTATGGAAAAAACTGAGTGGTATTGCCATGATGCTGGCTGCGATTTTTACTGCGGGTCTTTTGTATTACAATAATAATGACCTAATACCTGTTAATTCACAAGTTGGCGAAACTGATGCCTCCAGTATTGACAGCCCTAATGATACCCGCCTTACGCCGGTTTTCATCAAGCCAACAGAAGAATTAGCTGATAATACCAAACAGAAGCAGACAATAAGAAAAGCAGAAAAACCCATTTTTGTAAAGAAGCCTAATAATAATGTCATCGTTACAAATAATGAAATAGCATCTATTTACTCGACTATTGAAAATAAATATGTTGTCAATAAAAGTGATTTTATAGAGCAGCTGGATGAAAATGAATCAATTAGCGCGCGAATGGAGCGTATCCCTGTAAAAAGGGACAATACCAATATAATTGATAAAAAATGGTCTGTTGGGCCCACGGTAGCACCCGTGTTTTATAATTCCCTTCAAAACGGATCTCCTTTAAACGATGCTTTATCAAATAA